>JAKONR010000043.1 GCA_022701825.1 Hymenobacteraceae bacterium
ACACGCCGCCCGCCCCGCCGCCGCTGTAGCTGAGCACCATGCCCGCGAAGCGCACCGGAAACAGGTAGCCCGGCGACTCGCCGTTGTTTTGAAACAGCAGGCGGTTGATGATGGGCTTGCCGGTGCCTACCGCATCGGTGCCCACGAAATAAGCCAGCGTAGCCATGAGCACGCCGCAGCCCAGCACCCAGCCCACCTGCGCGCCCAGCGTGGTGAAGCGGCGGCGGTACTGCCCCACCGCCAGCAGCGTTTTTGCGAATACCGCCCCGGCCAGGCCACAGGCCATCGCGCAGGCCATCGCCAGTACCTGAAACCAGCCGCCCGGCGAAGTCACCTTCGGGAAGCCCAGGTAGAGGTAGGTGCCCAAAAACTGCTGCGCCGTGAGCCCCGCGATAATAACGGCCGCAAACACCGCCATGCGAAAGCGCGACAAATGCACTTGGGTCAGCTCTTCTACCACGAACACGATGCCGCCGAGCGGCGTGTTGAAGGCCGCCGCCAGGCCGGCCGCGCCGCCCGTAACGAGCGCAATCTGCCGCGAGAGCCGGGGCCAGCCCGCCGGCTGCAAATTATTGATAGCCCGAAAGATAGCTACCGATACCTGGATGGTCGGCCCCTCGCGCCCAATGACACCGCCGCCCAGCAGCAGCACCACGCTGCTGAGCACCTTCACCACGGCCACGCGCACGCTGAGCAGGTAGCCCGCGTAGCGGTGCCGGGTGGGCGTCGAGAGGTCGATGCCGGCCATCACCTGCGGAATGCCGCTGCCCCGCGCCGCCGGGGCCAGGTAGTACACCAGCGCCCACGAGGCCAAAAACGCCACCGGCACTAGTCCAAACGCTTGCAATGGCACCCGGCTTAGCCAGCCGAAGCTCACTTGCTCGGCCCAGGCAAAGGCCTTTTCGTAGCCCACGGCCGCCACGCCCGTCAGCAGAGAGGCTATCCAGAAGGGCAGGCTTTGGAGGATGAGCCGGCGCACCCGCGGCGTGTACAGCGGGCGAATGAGCGAGCGGTCGAGCCAGGCCAGCGCGCGGGCGTAGCGGGACGGGGTTGTGGAATCGGGCATTGCTGCAAAGTACGGGCGGCCGGGCGGGGCGGGCGGCTGACTCGTCGGGTAAGCTACTGCTTTTCTAACGTGTCGCAATCGCTGCCGCCAGCGGACCCAATGCAACGCTTGCGGTCCTAAATAGTATCCTAACGCTATACCTCTCCCCCACCCCTTTACCTGTGAAACACCTACCTACTTTCTTCGCGGCCAGCCTGTTGCTAAGCGCCGCCCCGGCCTCGGCCCAAACTACCTTTCGCCTCGGCGTGCGCGGCGGCCTCAACCGGGCACTGACCACTGAGGACGCGGCCGCTACTTATTCGCAAACGCAAGGGCCTGCCTACGCCACTTATTCGGCCAGCAAATCTGCTATTTATGCCTGGCAGGCCGGAGTGGTGGCGGCTATCGGCTTCGGCAAAATCAGCTTGCAACCGGCGCTGCTTTTCTCGCAAAAGGGAGATAAGCAGCGCCTGATTTCCGACCTGCAATCAAATAACCACTACTACAGTAGCTACACGGATGAAACGGTCACCAGCCGCTCCAACTGGCTGGAGTTACCGCTCAATGTGGTGTACACCCGCCACGGCGACCACGGCTGGCAGGTACTGGGCGGGCCTTACGTGGCGCTGGCGCTGGGTGGGCGCCAAACGGGCACAATCTACAATAGCTCCAGTGGCGTGCGGGGACCCTTCACCGACCCGATTGACCAGAAGATGCTGTACGGCTCGCAGTACAACAACCGTCGCTTCGATGCCGGGCTCAATGCGGGCCTGGGCTACCGGCAGGGGCCGTGGCAGGTGCAGGCCACCTACAGCCTGGGCTTGGTCAATCTCCACCATCCGTCCGATACGAACATCATCGTGGAGTATCCGCAGTTCTATCGCAACTTTGATACCGACGCCGCCTACACCCGCGTGGCGCAGTTCACGGGCACCTATTTTTTCGCCTTGTAATGGCTACTGACCGGCCGGCCACACGTTGTCGGCCGGGTAGCTGTCGGGCACGTAGAGGCTGCCGAGCGTGACGCTTTTGATTGCCTTGCGGCCGGCTACGGGCACTTTTACGGTCTGGGCATTTTGCCAAACGGCGATGGTGCGGTGCAGCTTTTCGGTGCTGCCGTCGGCAAAGGTCACGGTGAGGTCAACGGGCACGGGCTTGCTGCCGTGGGCCGCCACCACGATTTCGCCCGGTGCGCCGGCCGCGGCCGGCGTCACACTCGTGATGGCCAGGTCGGGATAGCCACCGTCAAAAAACCAGCGCTGCCAAAACCAGTCGAGGTTCTGGCCCGCCCCAGCGTTCATGGAGTAGAAGAAATCGTAGGGCATCGGGTGCTTGCCATGCCAGGTGCGAATGTATGTGTGCAGGGCTTTGGTAAACAGCTCGTCGCCCAGCAAGTCTTTGACGTAGAGGTAGCCCAGGCCGGGTTTTGGGTACGAGTTGAGGAAGAAGGGCTGGCCGCTCTGCTGGGTCGTAAGGGTCACGATGGGCAGGTCTTCCTCGGTGCCAGCGGCGCGGGCGTAGGGCACCATGCCGTAGTCGTCGACTAGCTTGGGCTCGATGAGCGGCGAAATCAGCCACTCACCGATGGTGGCCCAGCCCTCGTCCATCCAGCCGTATTTCGTCTCGTTGATGCCCATGTAAAACGGGAACATCGTGTGGAAAATCTCGTGGTCGGTGAGCGTAATGGCCTCCTCGCGGGTGCTGGTGGGGTTGTCGTTCACCATCATCGGGTACTCCATCTGGTCGAGGCCGTCGAACACCGTTTCGTGGCTGTACGGAAACGGCCACTTCGGAAACGTATAGCTCATGGCCTGCACCGTGCGCCGGGCAATGTCGAGCACGTCGCGGTAGTCGCGGTGCCGGGGGTTGTACACGGCATCGACGCGGGTGCGGCGCCGGGTGGCGGGGTCTACCACGAGGCTGGTCGATTGCCAGACGTAGTGGTCAGAAGTCGCAAAGACAAAGTCGGTTACGTCGTGGGCATCGAAGTGCCAAGTCTGGTCGCCGCGCCCGGCCGTGATGTCGCGCCGCCGCAAATCGGTGCTGTCGATGATGCTGATAACGCCGTCTTTGGTGCTGGCTTCGTGCAGGCGGCTCACGTATTTTTTAGTGAGCACCCGGTCGGCATTGGTGAGGTCGCCGGTGGCCCACACCACGTAGTTGCGCGGCATGGTAATGTCCACGGCAAAGTGGCAGAAGTCGTTGTAAAACTCCGGCCCACCAAGGTAAGGCGTTTTGTTCCAGCCGTCTATATCGTCATACACCGCGATGCGCGGGAAGAAATACGCCACAAATGCCGCCCCTGGCTCCACCTCGCCGGTGCGCTGGTGCGAGCCCTCATTCAGCACGTAGGAGTAAGTAATGGCCACCTCCACCGTCTGCCCCGGCCCGAGCGGCTGGGTGAGCGGCACGGTCAGGTTGGTGTTGTCGATGCGGAGCGATTTCACGTCGAGCGGCTGGCCGCCCAGGCTGAATTTAGCAATCGTCACGCCCTCGCCAATGTCCTCGGGCCGGAACTTGGTGGTGCGCGGCGCACCGTCTTGGTAGAGGTTGGGGTAGAGTTTAAACCACAGCTCGCGCAGCGCGTCGGGGCTATTGTTCTGATACACAATTTTTACCTCGCCCACGATTTTGCGCGACGCGGGGTTGAAATCAACCGCGATGGTATAGTCGGCCGTGTTTTGCCAGTATTTGGGGCCGGGGCGGCCATCGGGCGCGCGGGTACCTTTGGCGTAGGTGGCGCGCAGGTTGCGCGGCATGGGCAGCGGCGCCTGGGCCAGGGCGACCGAGCACGCGAAGGCCAGCAACGCGCCAAGAAGAGGAAGCTTTTTCAACAACAAAAATTAACAGACGCTTGAAGAAGCCGAAAGTTAGCCGCCCCTTACGAAACGGCGCCGAGCCGGGGCGCGATGGCCTGCCGCGCCCAGCAGCCCGCCAGCGCCGCCACGCCGCCCACCAGCCCGCCGAGCACGGCCGTGACCAGCACCAGCGCCCAGCCATTGCCACCGAGTGGCAGCAGCTGGGCCACCCGGTGGCTCAGAATACCGGCGCTCTTCGCATTGAGCCACGCCGCCATGAGCAGCCAGCCCAGCCCGATGCCCGCAAAGCCGGCCCCGAAGGCCCGGCCGCCGGTGCTACCTAGCGTAGCCGCCAGCCCAAAGCACAGTGGCGCAATAGTCCACCAGGGCAGAAAGAGCTGCGCCAGAAACGCCAGTACCAGAACCAAAGTAAAAAGTCGCATACAGTTGATAAACAACCTGGTTTTAAGTTAAAACGCTGTGGAAAACGTCTGTCATGCTTCACTGCGTTCAGCATGACAGACGTTTTTAATATTTATAACTATAACAAAGAAGACTGAGCCTACTTCGCCAACGTCCAATTGCCGCGCAGGCGCGGATTGGCCTCCGTGGCCGAGCGCAGAAAAATCAGCTCGTTGAGCTGGCCCACGCGCCAGGTTTCGAGCATGTCGTCGTAGGCCACCGAGCCGGGGTTGCCGCTCTGGCCGCCCGGAAACACGCCGTAGGCGCGCACCCGTGGCCCCAGGGCCACCACCATGCGCCACGAGGGACCGTTGCGCTCGGACGTGGCGTTTACGATGCCCGCGCCGCCGCCGCAATCGAGGTCTAGGTGGCCAAAGCCGGGCAACTGGAGCATGTGCAGCACGTCGGTACTTTTCTGGTTTTTCCAGGCCCATTTCGGGCCGAGGGGGCCGTACTTGCGGGTGAGCGAGTCGGTGGCGAAGCGCAGGCTGCGGCGCACCAGCTGCGGCAGGGTTTCGCGCTGCGGGGTGCGGCGGTCGTCTACCCAGGGGCTGTTTTCCTGGTGCAGCAGCAGCTGCTTGGTGCGGTCGCGGGCGGGGTAGCGCATTTCCAGGCCCGTGGCTTTCAGCCCGAAATCATCGCCCCACAGGCGCTTGAGCAGATTATTAAACCACAGGTCGTACACGCTGGGAGCCAGCGCGTCGGCGTTGTACTGATAGTTCCAGCGGCGCATTTCGGCCAGCACCCGGGCCTCGGGCGACTTGGCGGCCACCAGGGTATCGCCGTTGGCGGGGCCGGCGGCCAATTCCAATAAGCGCGGTACTAGCAGTTGGGCCGTGAGGTTTAGGTTGTCGTTTTGCAGCAGGCGCAGGCTGTCGGGCGTGGCCTGGGTCAGGCGCGCCAGCCGCTCGTTGATGCGGTGCGAGCGGTCGTAGGTGCCGTCGCCGTAGTTCCAGTTGAGGTAATAGGGATAGTCGGGGCCGGCCGAAAACTGGTTGGCCGACGACACGAACTGGCGCGGCGGGTTCTTGACGTGCGGGTTTTGGGCGGCCGGAATCCAGCCCTGCCAGTCGTAGGCCGGGTCGGTACCGTCGAGGATGAACTTGCCCTGGTCGCGCCACTTCAGCGGGAAGCGGCCGTTGGGCCAGATGGCAATATCCTTGTCGGCGCTGGCAAAGATAAAGTTCTGGGCTGGTGCGCCGTAGATGGCCAGCGCGGCCGTGTAGTCCTGGTAATTGCGGGCGCGGTTGAGGCGGTAAAACGTGCCGACTTCGTTGGCCGCGTCGTGGGCGGTCCAGCGCATGGCGTGGGCAATGGGCGACTGGCCGGGCAGGAAAGTCTTCTCCGGCTTGTCGTACACGATGGGGCCGTGGTGGGTGTAGAGCACCGTGTCGAGGCGGTCGGGCTGGCCGCGCACTTTTATGCGCTCTACCACCCGGCGCACTGGTTTCCAGCGCCCAGCGTGCCAGTACTCGCGACGGGTAGTGTCTTTAAACTTCAGCTGGTACCAATCGAGCACGTCGGCCGCCACGTTGGTGACGCCCCAGGCCACGCGCTCGTTAAAGCCAATAATGGCCGTGGGCGTGCCCGGAATACTCACGCCGTACACGTTGACGCCCGGCGCCACCAGCTGCACCTGGTACCAGATGCTGGGCAAATTCAGCTGCAAATGCGGGTCATTGGCCAGCAGCGGAAAGCCGCTGGCCGACTTGGCGCCGCTCACCGCGAAGTTATTGGAACCCAGCTCCGGGTCGGGCTCGTGCTGCGGCACCAGGCCCGACAGGGCCGCCGCGAAGCTGGGTGGCGTGGGCGGCACCGGCAGGGGCGTAAAATCGAGCGGCGTGCCCACCGGCACGATGGGGTCTTCCTGCACCGGGTAGTCGGGAAACAGGTCCTTCACCACGGCCGGGCCGTACCGGGCCAGCGCGTTGCTCATGCGCAGGTCGTCGGAGCGGCCGCTCAGGTCAAAGGCCATGTACTTCAGAATCAAGTAGCTCTTGAGGGGCTCCCAGGGCTCGGGCGCGTAGTCGAGCAGCTTGTACTCGAAGGGCAGCGTGCGCGGGCTCAACGTCTTGATGTACGCATTCACCCCATCGGCGTAAGACGTGACGACGGTGCGCGTCACGGGGTCCGTCATCGCCGAATCGAGCGACTTGCGCGCCCCGTAGGCCAGGCCCATGCGCCGAAAAAAGCGGTCGGTTTCTAGCCGGGCCGGGCCAACTATTTCGGCCAGCCGCCCGCCCGCCACGTGGGCAATAAAATCCATCTGCCAGAGCCGGTCCTGCGCCGTGAGGTAGCCCTGGGCGTAGTACAGGTCGTGGTCGTTTTGGGCGAACACGTGCGGCACCCGCTTGTCATCATAGCGCACCTGCACCGGCTGTTGCAGGCCCGGCAGTTGCAGCGTTTGCGCCGCCGCGAAGGCGTCGGTTGCTTCGCCATTCTGCCAAAAACCCCGAAACGGGCTCAGCAGCTTGCCAAAAGGCGGCAGGTCGCCGTGCTTGGTATTCAGCACCCAGGTCAGCACGAGGGTGGTGGCGAGGGCGAGCAGGGCTTTCGTCCAGTTAAGCATAGGCAGCGCGTAATAAGCAAGGCATTTTTAAGCCGGCCGCAAGCTAGCCACGAAAGCACGCAGCCAGCTAGCAAGGCAATCGGGTGCGCTATAAACAAAACAAGTCCTGGCGATAACCAGGACTTGTTTTTACCGAGCAGCGCGGCTCATCGGACGCTTTTTAGGCGTAGCTACCCGGCTACTTACGCTTCGGAACCGCACCCTTAGGCTGAGGCTTAGGAGCCGTTTTTGGCAGCGGGAAGCCGCGCTCCTGCATCAGGGCATCGACCTTGGGGTCGCGGCCCCGGAAGGCACGGTAGCAGGCGGCCGGGTCCACGGTATTGCCCACCGTGAACACGTGCTGGCGCAGGCGCGCGGCCACGGCCTTGTCGTAGGGGCCGCCGGCCTCGGTGAAGGCGCTGAAACCATCGGCGGCCAGCACCACCGACCACAGGTAGGAGTAGTAGCCCGCCGAGTAGCCATCGCTCGAAAACACGTGCGAAAACTGCGGCGTGCGGTGGCGCATCACCAGCTCGTGGGGCATTCCCAGCTGGGCCAGGGTTTCGCGCTCAAACTTATCAGGGTCGATTTTCTGGTCGCCCGCCAGGTGCAGCTTCATGTCAACGAGGGCGCTGGCCAAAAACTCGGTGGTGGCAAAGCCTTCGTTGAAGGTGCTGGCCTTGTTGATGCGCTCGACCAGCGCGGCCGGAATGGGCTGCCCGGTCTGGTAGTGCAGGGCAAAGCGGTTGAGCACCTCGGGCGTGGGCAGCCAGTTTTCGAGCAGCTGCGACGGAAACTCCACGTAGTCGCGCACTACGCTCGTGCCCGCCAGCGTGCCATACGTCACGTTGCTCGACAGCCCGTGCAGCGCGTGCCCAAACTCGTGAAACAGCGTGGTGGCGTCGGTCCAGGAGATGAGCACCGGCTCGCCGTCCTTGCCCTTCACGAAGTTGGAGTTGTTCGACACGATGGTGGTCACGGGCTGGCCGTCCAGGCGCTCCTGCTTGCGGTAGGCGTTCATCCAGGCGCCCGAGTTTTTGCCGGGCCGGGCGTAGGGGTCAAAGTACCAGAGGCCCACCTGCTGGCCGGTGGTACGGTCGTTCACCTGCCACACCTTCACATCGGGGTGGTACACGGGCACGTCGGGCGCGGGCACGAAGGCAAAATTGAACAGCTCGCCGGCCACCCAAAACATGCCTTCGCGCATCTTATCGAGCTGCAAGTACTGCTTCACCTCGTTCTGGTCGAGGTCGTAGCGGGCCTTGCGCACCTTCTCGGCGTAGTAGCGGTAGTCCCAGGGCTCGATTTTGAAGCCGGCCGGCGCACCCTCTT
>JAKONR010000051.1 GCA_022701825.1 Hymenobacteraceae bacterium
CCTGATGCAGGACGGCAACACCTCGAACCTCATCTTTAAGGTGCCGTTTTTGATTTCCTATCTCAGCCAGTTTATGACCCTGCTGCCCGGCGACATCGTGTCCACGGGCACGCCGGCCGGCGTGGGCCTGGGCTTCAAGCCGCCCGTGTACCTGCGGCCCGGCGACGTGGTAGAGCTCGGAATCGATGGCCTGGGCAGCGCCCGCCAAACCGTGCAAGCGTATGCCCAGAATTGACGCCCACCAGCACTTCTGGCAGTTCGACCCCGTGCGCGACGCCTGGATAACCGACGACATGGCGGCCATTCAGCGCGATTTTTTGCCCGCCGATTTGCAGCCCATCCTGCAACAGCACCGCCTCGATGGCTGCGTGGTGGTGCAAAGCGACCAGTCGCCAGCCGAAAACGCCTTTCAGCTCGCCAATGCCGACGCCCACGACTTCATCAAGGGCGTCGTAGGTTGGGTCGACCTGCAAGCCGAAAACGTGGCCGAACGGCTCGACTACTACCAGCAGTTCGCCAAGCTCAAAGGCTTCCGGCACGTGCTGCAAGGTGAGGCTGACCGCGCGCTCATGCTAAAACCCGCCTTTCAGCGCGGCATCGGCGAGCTGGAACCGCGCGGCTTCACCTACGATTTGCTCATCTTGCCCGACCAGCTCGGCTACGCGGCCGAGCTGGCGGCGGCCTTCCCCCGCCAGCCGTTCGTGGTCGACCACATCGCCAAGCCGCCCATCCGCGCCCAGGAAATCGACGCCTGGATGCGCGACATCCGAACGCTGGCGGCGCACGAAAACGTGTGCTGCAAAGTATCGGGCATGGTGACCGAGGCCGATTGGCAGCACTGGGAGCCGGAAGATTTCCGGCCCTACCTCGACGTGGTTTTTGCCGCCTTCGGCCCGCGGCGCGTGCTCTATGGCTCCGACTGGCCGGTGTGCAACGTAGCCGGCGGCTACGCCCGCGCCATCGGCATTCTGGAAGATTACCTGCGCCCGTTTTCGGCCGCCGAGCAGGCGCTCTTTTGGGGCGATAATGCGGTACGGTTTTACGGGCTGGCGGTTTGATACTTAACTAGTATGGCCGTCATGCTGACGTTTGTCATGCTGAGCGCAGCGAAGCATCTCGCGTGGCGCAGTAAAATCTTGCGTTATTAATTACTGCGCCACGCGAGATGCTTCGCTGCGCTCAGCATGACAAACGTTAATCATCGCTCTTAAATAAAATGGATTTACAGCTTCAGGATAAGGTAATTATCGTCACGGGCGGGGCCAAGGGCATCGGCGAAGGCATCGTGCGGGTGCTGGCCCAGGAGGGCGCCATTCCGGTCATCATCGGCCGCAACGCGGCCGACAACCAGCAGGCCGTGGCCGCCATCGCGGCCGCCGGCGGCCGGGCCGGGCAGGTGGCCGCCGAGCTGGCCGAGCCCGCCGAGTGCCAAAAAGCCGTGCAAGCCGTGGTAGCGCAGTTTGGCCGCATCGACGGCTTGGTAAATAACGCCGGCGTAAACGACGGCGTGGGCCTGGAAAGCGGTAACTACGAAGACTTTATGCGTAGCCTGCACCGCAACGTGGTGCATTACTACCTGATGGCCCACCACGCCCTGCCCGAGCTCATAAAGTCGCAGGGGGCCATCGTGAATATCACCTCCAAAACGGCCGAAACTGGCCAGGGCAACACCTCGGCCTACGCCGCCGCCAACGGCGGGCGCAACGCCCTCACCCGCGAGTGGGCCGTGGAGCTGCTCAAGTACAACATCCGGGTGAACGCCGTGATGGTGGCCGAAAGCTGGACGCCCGCCTACGAAACCTGGATTAAAACCCTGCCCAACCCCGAGGAGAAGCTGCGCGAAATCACCAGCAAAATCCCGCTCGGCAACCGCATGACCACCGCCGAGGAACTAGCCAATACTACGGCTTTTTTGCTCTCGCCGCGCAGCAGCCACACCACCGGCCAAATACTCCACGTCGACGGCGGCTACGTGCACCTCGACCGCGCCCTGGCGAATGCCTGAGTATGCGGTAAGCTTTAGCTTGCCGTTGCCCAGTGTAGGGTAAGCTTCAGCTTGCCTTTTACTAGCGAAGTTGCTTGACAAGCAATAATCAGCTAGCTTCTTTTCTGAAATTTCTTAAAACGGCAAGCTAAAGCTTACCCTACACTTTTATGAATACCCTCGTCTGCACCGAGCCCGGCCAATTTGCCTACGAGAGCCGCCCGGCCCCGACGCCCGCGCCCGGTCAGGCGCTGCTGCGCATCCGTCGCATTGGCATCTGCGGCACCGATTTGCACGCCTTTGAGGGCACGCAGCCGTTTTTCAGCTACCCGCGGGTGCTGGGCCACGAGCTGGCCGGCGAGCTCGTGGACACGGGTGACGCTGAGGGCTTTGCCGTGGGCGAGGCCGTCACGTTCATTCCCTACTTTAGCTGCGGCACCTGCATCGCGTGCCGCCGGGGGCTGCCCAACTGCTGCACCCACATGCGCGTGTGCGGCGTGCACGTGGATGGCGGCATGGCCGAGCTGCTGGCCGTGCCGGCCGACTTGCTGGTGCACGGCGAGGGCCTGAGCTACGACGAGCTGGCCTTGGTCGAGCCGCTGGCCATCGGGGCGCACGGCGTGCGCCGGGCCGGCGTGCAGCCCGGCGAGGTGGTACTGGTGGTCGGGGCCGGCCCCATCGGGCTGGGCATCATGGAGTTTGCGCGCATTGCGGGCGGGCAGGTTATCGCCTTGGATATCAACGAGCAGCGGCTGGCTTTTTGCCGCGAGAAGCTGGGCGTGGCCCACGCCCTCAACGCGCTGGCGCCCGACGTGCGCGAGCAGCTGGCCGCGCTCACGGGCGGCGACATGCCCACGGTGGTCATCGATGCCACGGGCAGCCAAAAAGCCATCCTGGGCGCGTTTCAGTACTTGGCCCACGGCGGGCGGTTTGTGCTGGTGGGCTTACAAAAGGGCGAAGTCAGCTTCTCACACCCCGAGTTTCACAAGCGCGAAGCCACGCTCATGAGCAGCCGCAACGCCACCCGCGCCGACTTCGAGCATGTCATCAGCTCGATGAAGCAGGGCCTGGTAAACCCGGCTACCTACATTACGCACCGCGTTGGCTTTGAGCAGGTAAAAGATGAGTTCGCCAGCTGGCTCGACCCGGCTTCGGGCGTTATCAAGGCGATGGTAGCCTTGTAGTAGCGCGGACTTTCAGTCCGTGCGTTTCAACGCGCCCACTCGCGGACCGAAAGTCCGCGCTACCTGCTACTTTCGGGCGGCCGGCTTGCGCCGCCCATTCCCCCATCCAAAACTCCATGCAGAAAGCCGCCTTTTTGATGCGCCTAAAACCCGGCCACGCCGCCGAATACGAGCGCCGACACGACGAAATCTGGCCCGAACTGAGCGCCGCCCTCACGGCCGCCGGCATCAGCGATTACGCCATTTTTCTGGAGCCTGAGCAGGGCCTGCTTTTTGGGGTGCAGCAGCTGGCCGAGGGCCACACGACGGCCGAGCTGCCCAAATTGCCGATAATGAAGCGCTGGTGGGACTACATGGCCGACCTCATGGAAACCAACCCCGACCACTCGCCGGTGGCGCAGCCTTTGCAGCAAGTATTTTACTTGGCTTAGAGCGTAGTAGTGCCCATTTTTTTCTATGCTTCGCTCTCCAAAAACCACCTTGCTCGCCGCTGGCGCGCTGCTGCTTTCCCTGGCCTGCCAGGCCCAAAAACCCCTCAAAAAGAACGAGGTGCTGCTGTTTTCCTACTTTAAGGGCAACGGCGAGGATGGCCTGCACCTGGCCACCAGCCCCGATGGCTTGCAGTGGACGGCCCTCAACGGCGATAAATCGGTGCTGACGCCTGCTGTGAGCAAGGACAAGCTGATGCGCGACCCCTGCATTATTCGGGGGACGGATGGGCTGTTTCACATGGTCTGGACTACGAGCTGGCACGACCGGGGCATTGGCTACGCCTCGTCTAAAGACTTGGTGCACTGGAGCGAGCAGCAGGAAATACCCGTGATGGCGCCCGAGCCGGAAGCCCGCAACTGCTGGGCGCCCGAAATCACCTACGACGCGCCGCACAAGCAGTACCTCATCTACTGGGCCACTACTATTCCGGGCCGCTTCCAGGCCGGCGAGTCGAAGCTGGATGCGGGCTACAACCACCGCATTTACTACGTCACGACGTCAGATTTTAAAACCTACTCGCCGGCCAAGGTGCTGTACGACAAGGATTTTAACGTCATTGATGCCAGTATTCAGCCCAGCGGGCGGCGCTACGTGATGTTTTTGAAAGATGAAACCCGCGAGCCCGTGCAGAAGAACCTACGGGTGGCCTTTGCAGACCAGGCGGCCGGGCCGTATGGCGCGCCGTCGGCCCCCATCACGGGCAAGTACTGGGCCGAGGGGCCGACGGCCATGCAGCTGGGCAACAAGTGGTTGGTGTACTTCGACAAGTACACCGAGCACAAGTACGGCGCCGTCACGTCGACCGACCTGGAGCACTGGACCGATATTTCGGACCAGGTGCAATTTCCGAAAGGGGCGCGCCACGGCACGGTGCTGCGCATTACCAAGCAGGAGCTAGCGCAGCTGCCGAAGTAGAATGATTTAGGCGGGCTGCCGGCTTTTCGCCGGCAGCCCGCCCCGTATACAAGTTACTGCGAGTCGCCGCCGCCCTTCGAGTCGTCGTTGCGGACGGAGCGGCGCTGGCGGGTGTTGCCGGCCGTAAGCTTGCCGAAGCGGTAGCTGAACGAGAGGCGCACGGTGCGCTGGTACTGGTAGCTCACGCTTTCGCTGCTGAACTGGTCGGTGGTGGTGGAGTTGCGAAACTCGCGGCCCGGCGTGAGAAAATTACTCGCATTGAGCGTTATATCACCCTTCTCCTTGAGGATAACGCGCTTGATGGCCAGCGAATAGTACGAGTAGCCCGAGTAGCGCGACTGCAAGCCCACGCCGCCCGTGCTGAAGCCGCTGTAGCCTTGCAGCGAGTATTTCTTGTTGATTTTCCACGACGAGTTGAAGCCAAAATTGGCGGTAAACAGGCTGGTAGTGCGGGCGAGGGCGGCGCTGGTGAGGCGGGTGTAATTGAAGCTGG
Source organism: Hymenobacteraceae bacterium (assembly GCA_022701825.1). GTDB lineage: Bacteria > Bacteroidota > Bacteroidia > Cytophagales > Hymenobacteraceae > Hymenobacter. The sequence goes on from JAKONR010000051.1 coordinate 5,069, forward strand.
CGTTGCCGCTGATGTTCCAGTCGGGCACGGGCTTGATGGAGCCGTAGAGGCTCAGGCCGTAGGTGGCGTTGGTGGCTAGGTTGCCGAAGGTGGCTTCGGAGCGGGCCAGGGTTTCGTTGTAGCGGCTGTAGCGCTCTATCGAGTTGCCGGTGTAGCGCAGGTAGGCCGAGACATTGAGCGAGCTTTTCTTGTTGAACGTGCTGTAGCTCAGGTCGTAGTTGCTGGTTAGCTCGGGCGACAGCGTGGGGTTGCCGTAGGACACGCTGTTGGGCGTGATTTGGCTAACGTAAGGATTGAGGTAGTAGATGTTGGGCCGCTGGATGCGGCGCGAAAAGCTCGCGCGCAGCGTGTGGCCGGGCTCCTTGAGCGTGCGCGTGGCGCTCACGCTGGGCAGCGCGTTGAAATAAGAATTGGTGAAGCGGCTGCCCGCGCCCACAAAGTCGCCTTCGATGCTGGTGTATTCGAGGCGTGCGCCCAGGTTGAAGGCGTATTTTTTGCCCGCCGCCAGGTTGAGCGTGCCGTAGGTAGCGGCCACGTCTTGCTGATAATCAAAGGCATTGGAGCGGCGCGGGCTACGGGCAAAATCAGCCTGGCGGGCCAGCAGCAGCGTGTCGAGGCTGTAGTCGCTACTCACCTGGCGCAGAATGGCTTTAGCCCCCACTTCGAGCGTGGTTTTTTCCTTAAACGGGTGCGTGTAGTCGGTTTGAAGCGTGGTTTCGAGGTTGCGGGCGAGGTTGCTGCTGCGCGTGTGCTGGGCCAGCACGCTCCACTCGCGACGCGGTTGCTTGGGGCCAAACGTGCGGGTGTAGCCCGCGTTAAAGTCGTAGTTGCGGCCCAGGTAGCGCTGCGCAATGTCGCGCAGGTAGAGTGTATCGCGCCCCGGCAGGCCCGAATACTGGTTAAACGCCTCCTGCGGCGAGTCGCTCTGGTAGCGGTTGCCGTTGGCGCTGAGCGTGAAGCTGTGCAGCGCCGACGGGTCGTAGGTGAGCTCGACTTGGCCGTAGCCGCCCAAACCCTCGCTGCTGGAGCTATTTTGCTGGCGCAGCAGCCCCGTGCCGGCCGGGGTAAAATCGTTGCGGGTGGTGCTCGAATAGTACGGGTAGGTGTTGTAGTAGCTGCTGAGGCGGGTATTGAGGCCCAGCTTGCCGCGCCGCACATTCAGCGAACCGTTCAGATTCTGGTTGCGGTTGCCCACGCCGGCCCCGATATTGCCGTTGGTGCCCTGCAAGTTATTCTTTTTCAGCACGATGTTGATAACGCCGCCCGAGCCTTCGGCATCGTACTTCGACGACGGCGAGGTGATGACTTCGATGGCCTTAATCTGGTCGGCCGGAATCTGCTTGAGCGCGTCGGCCAGGTTGCCGGCCAGCATGGCCGAGGGCTTGTTGTTGATGAGAATACGCAAGTTGGAAGTGCCGCGCAGCTGCACGTTGCCATCCACGTCCACGTTGAGCAGGGGCGTTTTGCGCAGTACGTCGGCCGCCGTGCCGCCGGCGCTGGTGGCGTCCTGCTCGGCATTATAGACGAGGCGGTCGGGCCGGTTTTCGACCAGCGGGCGCTGGCCGGTTACGCTTACCTCGCCCAGCTTTTGGGCGGCGGCGGCCAGCGTGAGCACGCCCAGGTTGGTGGCCTCGCTGGTCACGGCCACGGGCCGGGCGCGGGTGGCGTAGCCCACGAAGCTGAGCTGCAAGCGGAAGGCCCCGGCGGGCAGGCGCTTCAGCTCGAAGCGGCCCTGGTCGTCGCAGGTGGTGCTGGCTATCGGGGCCGTGCCCACGGCGGGCAGCAGGATAACCGTCGCGTACTCAATGGCTTTGTGGCTGGCCGAGTCTTGCACGCTGCCGCGCAGCTGGCCGGTACCGGCCGTGGGTTTGGTGGCCGGGGCGGGCGTTTGGGCCTGGCTTTGGAGCGCGCAGACTACTGCCACCAGCAGGACTAAAAGTTGTTTCACAGAAAAAAGGAAAAGGAGAAAGGAATGACAGTCAGGCAAAAGTACACAGCCACTTACCCGCTTCGCCGCACCTAACGGACTATGTCAGCATATTATTTTTAGGGTATTCAAAAACGCTGGTAGAATCGTTGCCAAGCAGGAGAGCGCAGGGCGCTTGGCGGCGGGGGCGGCGCTAGCTTGCCGCCAACTCCTACCCTACTATGCGCTTCCTCCTTTCCCTGGTCAGCCTTGTGCTGCTGGCTTTCACGGCCGCCGCCCAGCCCACGCCCCAAAAGCAAGTCCAGTACCTTTCGGGCCGCGACAACACCCGCACCGCCACCTGGGACTTCTACTGCACCGGCGGCCGCAAAAGCGGCTACTGGACTACTATTCAAGTGCCTTCGTGCTGGGAGCAGCAGGGTTTTGGGGCCTACAACTACGGCCGCGACTACAAAACCTACGGCAAAAACTTCCGCTTTGCCGACGAGCAAGGCAAGTACAAGCACACCTTTTCGGTACCCGCCGACTGGCGCGAAAAGGCCGTGTACATCGTCTTTGAAGGCGCCATGACCGACGCCGAAGTGCGCGTAAACGGCCAGCTGGCCGGGCCGGTGCACCAGGGCGCGTTCTACCGGTTTAAGTACGACATCAGCCCGCTGCTGAAATTTGGCCAGCCCAATTTGCTCGAAGTAACGGTGAGCAAAATGTCGGCCGACGCCTCGGTAAACAACGCCGAGCGGCTGGCCGACTATTGGGTTTTTGGCGGCATTTTCCGGCCGGTTTATTTGGAGGCCACGCCGAAAACATTCATCCCTTATACCGCCATTGATGCGAAAGCTAATGGTGCTTTTGCGGTGAATGTGGGCCTGCGCGGCCTTGCCCAAAATACCGACCTTAAGGCCGAAATACTGGACAACACCGGCCGCGTGGTGGGCACCGCCACCGGCCGCGCCGCCGCCACCGATACCGTGGTGCAGCTGCGCACGCAGGTAGCCAAGCCGCTGACCTGGACCGCCGAAACGCCGCGCCTCTACCGCGCCCGCTTCACGCTGCTGGCAGGTGGGCAGGCGCTGTACCAAACCACTGAGACCTTCGGCTTCCGCACCATCGAGGTGCGGCGCGGCCAGGGCATCTACGTGAATGGCACGCAGGTAAAAATGAAGGGCACCAACCG
>JAKONR010000081.1 GCA_022701825.1 Hymenobacteraceae bacterium
ATGGCTCGGCGCTGGCACCCACGCCGTTTGGCGCCAAGGACGTGGAGGATTTGCCCTGGACCGCCCTCATGAACTCGTACTCGTGCACCGAGTGCGGGCGCTGCACCTCGGTATGCCCGGCCAACCTCACGGGCAAGCTGCTCTCACCACGCAAAATCATCATGGACACCCGCGACCGGGTGGAGGAGAAGTATAACTCGCCGCTCATCTTCCACCCCAACGTGTATGGCGAAGAAGCTAAGCACGAACCCGTTACCGACCTCATGAGCGCCACGCTGCTGCGCGGCAAGGTAACGCCCGAGGAACTGTGGGCCTGCACCACCTGCAACGCCTGCGTGGAGAGCTGCCCGGTGAACATCAACCCGCTGGAAAGCATCATCGAGATGCGCCGCTTTTTGGTGCTGGAAGAGTCGGCCGCGCCGAATTCGCTGAACGTCATGTTCTCCAACATCGAAAACAACGGCGCGCCTTGGGCCTTCTCGCCCTCCGACCGCCTCAACTGGGCCGACGAGCTGTACGTGGCGGAAAAGGCAACGGTATAATCTTGATTTATAAATAGTATAGTTTCTGATGAATCCGACCTCCTCCCCCGCCAAGCGCCAACTGACCGTGCCCACCGTGGCCGACCTCGCGGCCGAGGGCAAAGTGCCCGAAATCCTGTTTTGGGTGGGCTGCGCCGGCGCTTTCGACGACCGCTACAAGCGCGTGACGCGCGCCTTTGCCCGCATTCTGGAGCACGTGGGCACCGACTATGCGGTGCTGGGCCTCGAAGAAAGCTGCACCGGCGACCCCGCCAAGCGTGCGGGCAATGAGTTTCTGTTTCAGATGCAGGCCATGCAAAACATCACGACGATGAACGGCTACGGCATCAAGAAAATCGTGACGGCCTGCCCGCATTGTTTCAATACCATCAAGAACGAGTATCCGGCGCTGGGCGGCGAATACGAGGTAATTCACCACAGCACGTACCTGCAACAGCTTATTAATGAAGGCAAAGTGGCAGTAAAAGGCGGCGAGAGCTTCCAGGGCCGCCGCATTACTTTCCACGATAGCTGCTACCTGGGCCGCGCCAACAACATCTACGAAGCCCCGCGCGACGTGCTGGCCGCCCTCGACGCCGACCTGGTGGAAATGAAGCGCAGCAAGGCCAACGGCCTCTGCTGCGGGGCCGGCGGCGCCCAGATGTGGAAAGAGCCCGAGCCGGGCAAAAAAGACATCAATATCGAGCGCACCGAGGAGGCCCTGGCTACCCTCAGCGGCCAGGCGGCCGCTCTCAACAACTTGCGCGGCGTCGAAACCGAGCGCACCGCCCCGAGCGAACACAGCCTGCAAGGCGCCATCATCGCCGTGAGCTGCCCGTTTTGCATGACCATGATGAGCGACGGCGTAAAGAATAAGGAGCAGGAGGCTAACGTGCAGGTATTTGACCTGGCCGAGCTGATAGCCAGCGCCGAAGGCATCAACGCCTGAAAATCACGGATTAGCACGGATTTTTTCGGATTTCACGGATTTTGTAGCCGCTACTTTTTGGTCGCTGAGGGAAGGGCGGCGGCAGTACGGTTTTTGCCGCGACCTTTGCCAGCTAAGTCATTAGGGCCAATTCGCCCTGGTTCTTGGCTGAAAAGATTTGTGTTCGCCTTTTGAAGCATCAAAAGCAGCGTCCACGAAATCCGTGAAAAATCCGTGCTAATCCGTAATTTATGTATGTAGCTTTTGACCACCTGCCGCCCCACGCCCGCGTGTGGATTTACCAGGCCAGCCGCCCGCTTTCCGAGGAGGAGCTAGTGCCGCTGCTGCCGCGCCTCGCCGCCTTTGCCGAGGAGTGGACCAGCCACGGCCGGCAGCTGGCGGCCTCGGCGCAGTTTCTGCACCGGCAGTTTCTGGTGCTGGGGCTCGATGAGGCCGTGGCGGGTGCCAGTGGCTGCTCCATCGATGCCTCGGTGCGCTTTGTGCAGTCGCTGGAACAGCACTTGGGCATCGAGCTCCTCGAAAAGTCACGGATGGCTTTTTTGGCCGATGGCCAAGTGCGGCTACTGGCCCGGCGCGAGCTGCGCGCGGCCATCGCGGCTGGCGAGATTACTGCCGACACGCTCTATTTCAACAACACGCTGATTACCAAAGGCGAACTAACCACCAACTGGCCTTCGCCAGCCGGCCAAACCTGGCTGGCCAGCTATTTTGGGTAGTAATCCACAGGTAATAATAAACGTGCGGAATAGCCATACAACTCTAAATTGTTGTATTATTGCCCGTCAAAATCTTACTATTCTCTTTCGGGCGCATGGCTTTCACCTTTACGTATTTGCCAATGAGGAATCTTTCAGTTATCGGGGCGGCAGCTTGTTCGGCCTTGTTGCTTGGCGGCTGCGCTGCTTCGGGCGTCACCAAAGCAGATAAGCGCTTTATGCAAGGCGAGTATGAGCCGGCCATCGCGCTTTACAAAGCCGAAGTAGCCAAGGGCAAAAACGCGCCCCAGGCTAATTTTCGCATCGGCGAAGCCCTGCGCCTCTCCAACCGCCTCGACCAGGCTGAGCCCTACTACAAGGCCGCCGTGGATGGGGGCGTGAAGAATGGCGACGCCGGCTACCGCTACGCGGAGGCCCTGAAAGCCAACGGTAAGTTTGAAGAAGCTGCCAGCCAGTTTAATACCTACGCCCAAAGCGGGGGCAACAGCACGCTGGTAGCTCAGGCTACCAGCCAAGCCCAGAACACCAGCGCCAGCAAAGCGCTGGCCGGCAAAGCCGCCGCCTACGACGTGGCCCCGCTCGACGCGGTGAACTCGCCGGAGTCGGACTTTTCGGCTTCGCGCCTACCCAGCACCGGCGAGCTGGTGTTCGCGTCGGGGCGCGAGGGCAAAACTTACCTCGGCAACGGTGGCAAGTTTCTGTCGCTCTACGCCCAGAAGTTCGACGACCCCACCGCCATGACCGGCGGCGCGGCCCGCAAGCTCGAAGACCAGTTCAACAACGCCAAGGAGCACCAGGCCAGCGCCACCTACACGCCCGACGGCAACACGATGGTGTTTGCCCGCTCGAACGACGGGTCCAAAAAAGGCCTCAAGAGCGTGGATTTGTGGATTTCCTACTTCCGCAATGGTGCCTGGACTACGCCTGAGCTAGCCAATATCAACGACCGCTCGGCCGATGACTTCGCGCCCGCTTTCGCGCCCGATGGCAAAACCCTGTACTTTGCCTCGGCCCGCCAAGGTGGCCAGGGCGGCAACGACCTGTATAAGGCGACGCTGGATGGCAATGGCCGCTTCACGACGCCCGAAAACCTCGGGCCGGCCGTGAACACCGTGGGCAACGAGAATTTCCCCGGCATCGCGCCCGACGGCACGCTCTACTTCGCCTCGGACGGGCACCCCGGCTTCGGTAAGCTCGACGTGTTCAAGTATGAAGGCAACCAAGTAACCAACCTCGGGCCGGGCGTAAACTCGGCGGGCGACGACTTCGCGCCCTTCTTCACCGGGCCGGGCATGGGCGTGTTTTCGTCGAACCGCGAAGGTGGCAAAGGCTCCGACGACCTGTACTCGTTCAAGAAAAAGCCGCGCCCCGTGG
>JAKONR010000085.1 GCA_022701825.1 Hymenobacteraceae bacterium
CACCGAGGCCGAGGCCAAGGCCAAAGGCTACGAGGTGAAAGTGGGCAAGTTCCCCTTCTCGGCCTCGGGCAAAGCCTCGGCCGCCGGCGTGAAGGACGGCTTCGTAAAAGTGATTTTTGACGCCAAGTACGGCGAGTGGCTCGGCGCCCACATGATTGGGGCCAACGTGACCGAGATGATTGCCGAGGTAGTCGTAGCCCGCAAGCTCGAAACCACCGGCCACGAAATCATCAAGTCGGTGCACCCCCACCCCACCATGAGCGAGGCCATCATGGAGGCCGCCGCCGCGGCGTATGACGAGGTGATTCACCTGTAGGAGCTGGCCGTAGTACGTTTTTGAGAAGCCCCGGCAGAGATTTCTGCCGGGGCTTTTTTTTGCGCTGGCCGCTGCTGGGCCAAAATTCAGACCTTTGCTGCCTCAATCCGTGCTTTCTGGCTGGCCAAAAGGCAGCTTTTAGGCCTCACTGCGCTGGTTAGTTTGCGAGAGTGCCAGGCAACAGATAGGACTGAGCGAGTGTTGCCAAGCACTTTATAATGAAACGTTTTACTAAGCAAGTCAACTAGGTAGCAGGCAGGTTTTTTGCCTGCTATATTTGTTCGCCATTTTTATCCAGTACCATTTTATTATATGAAAGCAAAGATTACTCGTTCGCTCGCGGCCTTGCTCACGAGCTGCACGCTGCTGGGCAGCGGCTGCGCCGGGTCGTACACGGCTATTCGGCCCGACCGCATTGCCACCTACCAAGCGTCGCCGGCTGGGTCACCGCTCCAGTTTGGGTATCAGTTTGATGCGCTGCGCCAGCACGGCCACAACAAGAAGTACGTAAAGAAGGAGCAGAAAAAAGGCTACCGCGTGGTAGCCGTGCAGGTGAAGAACAACACCGCCACCGAAATTAACTTCTCCCGCGACGCGGTGCTCTACTACGGCGACCGCCCGATAGTGCCGGTTTCATCCACCATTGCCGCCCAGGATATGAAGCAGGGCGTAGCCATTTACCTGCTCTACGTGCTGCTCAACGTGCGGGTGGGTGCTACCAGCACCTACACCAACGGCGTGCAAACGTCGAGTACGCCGGGCACGTTTATTCCGACCGGCCCTTTCATCGCGGGCGGCAACATGCTGGGCGCCGGGCTGGCCAACAAAAACTTTCGCCGCGAGCTAGAGCAGTACGACCTCACCAATCGCAACATTCGCCCCGGCGAAACGGTGAACGGCATCCTGTGCCTGCGCGAAACCGGCGTGGCCCCGCTCCGCCTAGAGCTGCGCTCCGTAGCAGCCAGCCGCCCGGCTCCCGCACTACCCACGCCACCCGCCGCCTCCCCCGCCCCAGGCACGACCAACTAAAGCCGACCCGCGCACGGCTGCACGCACAAAAAAAGGCTGCTTCCCAACCGGGAAGCAGCCTTTTTGCTTGCAACAACTACGCTTAGCTATTCTTAGCTACCACGTTGAAGGTCAAGTCGAAATTATCGTTGATGGCCTTGTCTCCAATGCCGCTGAAGAAGCTCTTCGAGCCGTATTTCAGGCCGAACTTGGTACGGTCGATGGTCACTTTGCCGGTTACGGCGGCTACGCCGTTTTTCACGCCCACTTTGGCGGGGAAGCTGATTTTCTGCGTCACACCCTTAATGGTCATGTCACCGGTGATGGTGGCGTTGTCAGCATCAGCCGCGGCGCCTTTGATGGGCGTTACGCTGGTGATTTTGAAGGTCGAGGTGGGGAAAGCGCCCGAATCGAAGAAGTCGGCACCGCCCATGTGGCCCACAAATTTGCCCTGGCTGTCGGCATCCGTGATGTCGGTGGCCTTAATGGTTTTCATGTCCACCGTGGCCGTGCCGCCGGTTACCATGTTGTTCGTCACTTGCAGGTCGCCGCCCGTGAACTGAATGGTGCCTTTGTGGCCGTGCGTGACGGCGGCGCCTTCCCAGCCTAGGGTGCTGAGTTGCGGCTGCAATTTGTAGGAGGTAGCGGCTACGCTGGCAACCGATTTTTTAACGGCTTTTTGGGCAAAAGCAGCCGGCGAGGCCAGCAAAGCAACCCCGAGCAGGGCGGGCAACAGAATCTTTTTCATCAGTGAAAAAAGGTAAGAAGTAGTAGGAAAAGGCCGATAAACAACTATCAGGCCCGAATTTTATCCAGTAAGGCGCTGAGCTGACGCAGCTCGGCGGTGGTCAGGTTGTCGAGGCCAGCGCGGGCGGGGTCGGCCAGCCCGTCGTCGTCAATCTGGCGCAGCAGGCGCAGGCCGGCTTCGGTGATGCGGATATCCACGGCGCGGCGGTTGGCGGGGCACACGGTGCGGGTCACGAGCTTCTTTTCCTCCAGCTTGTCCACGATGCGCGAGGCGTTGCTGGTTTTGTCGAGCATCCGGTCGATGAGCAGCGCCACCGTGGCAGGCAGCGGGTGCTGGCCCCGCAAAATGCGCAGCACATTGAACTGCGGGCCGGTGAGGCCATAGGGCTTGAAGGCGGCCGCCTGGCGCTGCCCCATCCAGCCGGCCGTGTACACCACATTGAGGTACGCCTTTTGGGCGTCGCTCTGGAAGGTTGGCTGTTTAATTTCGTCTTCGAGTCGCACGGGCAGAGTGAATTATGATGCAAATATAATGTACCTACATTTAATGTTGCAACATCATTCTGGTTTTTTTCTATTTTTTTTTCTAAGTCAGCAATTACCGCCGACTTTTGCGTACAAGCTTCTCACACCTATTAGCCATTCTTCCTATGCGCTTCTCTCACTTCACAGCCAGCCTATTGCTCGGCGCTAGTCTAGCGTTTATTCCGCGCCCCGGCCAGGCCCAAACCTCCGTCGTGCAGGCAGTGCGGCCCAATCGCAACACGCAGTTCTTGTACCTCAACGGCGTGGTAGTGCAGCGCCTGGGCACCCAGAATACGCCCCTGACTCAAAACGTGCGCCTGCCCAACGGCACTAAAATTAACGTGCGCAGCGGCATCGTCGAACTGCCGACCGGCAAAATCACGACCCTGCGCGACGGCGACTACGTGAACGCCGAAGGCGGCATCGTTTTCGGCTCGCCGGCCAGCGCCGCCGCCGCCCGCGGCGATACGAGCGTGGCCGCCAACGCCAAATTTGATACCTACGTGCACGTGGGCAACGCCCCTGCCCGCATTCTGGCCGACGCGCCCACCGAGCGCGAGCAGCTGCTGATGCGCAAAATCGAGCTGCTGAGCCGCAAGGTGACCCTGCTGACACAAACCAACCCCAACCCGCCCAGCACCGAAGCCGTGGACAAGCAACTCAGCGAGATTGACACGCAGCTGAAAACCGCCAAGCGCGAGTAAGTGGTAGATAAGTGAGTGAGCAAGTGAGAGCGTTCGTCATGCTTCGACTCCGCTGCGCTGCGCTCAGCATGACGAACGCTCTCACTTGCTCACCCACAAATCAACCCGCCGCCCGCCTCCCGCACTAGCCCAAACGGCTCGTCGCGCACGATGAGCAAGCCGTCGAGGTCGTGCACGTCGGCCAAGGCGCTGATTTGCAGTGCCGACCAGATGCCGAGCGAAGTTTCGACCATGCAGCCCAGCATCGGCACGAGGCCGTGGGCGCGGGTGGCGCGCAGCAGCTCGATGCCGCGCTGGTAGCCGCCAGCCTTCATAAGCTTGACATTGACACCGTGAAACTGCCGGGCGATTTCCGCAAAATCGGCCGCGTCGGTTACCGACTCATCGGCCAGCAGCGGCACCGGCGCGCGCGGGTGCAGGTAGCGGTAGTCGTCGGCCAGGGCGGCGGGCAGGGGCTGCTCCAGCAGGCGCATACGAAGGCCCGGTACGGCGGCGGCCTGCTCGAAAAACTGTAATAAGCTGTCGGCATCGGGCCAGGCCTCGTTGCCATCTACCAGCAGCGGGTGGCCGGGGCAGGCCTGCGCCACGGCGCGCAGCAAGTCCAGGCCCTCGGCCTGGTTTACCTTGATTTTCAACAAGCTAAAGCGGCGCGCGCCCTGCGCCTCAATAAAGCCCGCCACCTCGCCCGGCGCCATAATGGGCAGAGAAAACGCCGTGGGCACCCGCGCGGCGGGCGGTGGCACGCCCAGCCATTGCCACACCGGCTGCCCGGCGCGGGCCGCCAGGCAATGCGTGAGGGCGGCTTCCAGGGCAAAGCGCAGCGCGTGCGCCACCGGGTGCGCGGCCAGCAGCGCCGCTAGCTCGGGCAGGGTGCTGGCCTGCGGCAGCCCGGCCGCCAGCAGCGCCCCGAACTGCGCTTGCAGTAGTTCGGGGCTTTCGCCGTAGCGCACATTGGGCGCGGCCTCGCCCTGGCCGCTGGTGCCAGCCTGGGTGGCTTGCACTACCAGGTTGGTTTTGGTGGTGGAGGCGTTGCGGGCGATTTTCCAGGTGTAGCGCAGCGGTAGTTCGTGCGTGGTGAGGGTCCAGGCGGTGGCGGGCATGGTAGGAAGCGAAGGTGCGGGGCTAAAATAAGCGCGCCAGGCAGGTTGGGCGGCCTGCTTCGTTGCCGGGCCCGCGCAGCTGCCGGCCGCCATTGAAGTGCGGCACTTACTGAAAAGTGGGAGGTTTTGGTCTATGCCGGGCTTGGCGTTTAGGCCAGCCGCGCCCACTTGCCGGTAACGCGGATAACAACGTCCTGAAATATGATTTTTATTTTCAATAGGCTCGAAAATAACTACATTTGCAGCAATTAATACCCTGCGTATTGGTATTATTTACTGATTTTATAGTATTCCTTTTCTTGAGTTATCCTCTATGACCAAGCACTTGCTATTTGCTGGCCTGCTTGCCGGGCTTTGCGCCTGGGGCCAGCCTACGCCCGGCCGGGCGCAGGCCACCCGTCGGGGCCAGACGTACTGGTACAGCATCCAGAATAACGCGGTGGTGCAGAAAACCGGGGCTACCGCCAAGCCGCTGAAAGACGACGTGAAACTGCCCAATGGCAGCCTGCTCAAGCCGCTCAGCCGCCTCGTAGTAACGGCCGGCGGCGAAGAAGTATCGCTCGGCGACGATGATATGGTAACGGCTTCGGGCGAGATTATCCGGGTGGCGCCAGCAGCGGCCGCCGCTACCTCCGCTCCGGTGGCCCCAAAACCCGCCCCGGCGGCGGCCAAGGCCGCGCCAGCCGCCGCCAAAACGGCCCCAAATGTCGCCTCTGCGCCCAAGTTCAGCTACGTGCCGGCCGCGCCGGTGGGCGGCAAGCTCAAGGGCGTGGTCGAGCTCGGGGCCAGCGGCTTCAACTCCTTCATTGTGCGCATTGACCCGCAGCGCAACTGGAAGCTGGAGAAAGCAGAGTTTGGCAACAGCCTGGTGCTCGAAAACATGGCCACCGACGACGACATTCGGCGCGGCCTCAAGGCCTACATCGCCCGAATGCTCGACTACGGCGTGAGTGGGCGCGACATTCATTTTGTGGTGAGCTCGGGGGCGGCCACGGCGGCGGGCACCAAGCCCATTGTGGAGAGCCTGAAGGCGCTCGGCTACGTGGTGCACCTCGTCACGCCTGAGCAGGAAGGCGCGCTGGGTTTGCGCGCCGCCGTGCCCGCGGCCTACGCCGACAAGGCCTTTTTGGTAGATATGGGCTCGGCCAATACCAAAATCGCCTGGCAGGCCCAGGGCAAGCCGGTGGTAGTTAGCTCCTACGGCTCCAAGTACTACCAGCAGGCGCTGCCCGACAGCAAGGTGGCCGCCGACATTGCCGAAAAAGCCAGCCTGGTGCCCACCGCCCAGCGCAAAACCTGCTTTATCATCGGCGGGGTGCCGTTTGAGCTGGCCAAGCTAGCGCGCCAGGGCCAGGAGCAGTTTACGGTGCTGAAAGCGCCGGCCGACTACGCGCAGCTTGAAGGTGCCAAGCTCAAGGCGGGGGCCACCATCTACCGGGCGCTGGCCGAGGCTACTGGCTGCCAGCAGTTTGTGTTTGGCTGGGATACCAACTTCACCATCGGCTACCTGCTGGCGCAGCCCTGAGATACGGCACCCTATCGCAGTCATTATAAAGGCCCCCACGCACCTGGTGCGCGGGGGCCTTTTGCGGTCGGTACACTGGGCCGGGCCGGGGGTTTCAGCCAGCCTTGCCGTTCTTTATAGCCGCATTCTGCCGATTTTTGCTTGGCAACTGTTATTTATTGGTTATTAATTAGACAAGAACTCATTGCTAAGCAATTGATAGCCAGTACTGATTCTCCTCCTACTCCCCTCCCCCCTCCCCGCATGAAGTTTTCTCGTCTTTTTGGGCTAGCCATCCTCCTGATGCTGGTGGCGCTGGCGCTTACCGTGCTGAATACTGGCCTGCCCCCGGCCGTGCCGACAGCCGCCCGCTGGCTGGCCCTGGCCGTGCTGGCCGTAGCCGTGGCGCCGCGCCGCTCGCTCACGCTCTGGATAGTGCTGAGTATGCTGGTGGGCATCGAGCTGGGCCAAGATGCGCCCGCTGTGGCGCTCAACCTGAAAGTGCTCAGCGACGCCTTCTTGCGGCTCGTCAAGACCATTATCGCGCCGCTCGTTTTTGCCACGCTGGTGGTGGGCATCGCGGGCCACGCCAACCTCAAGCAGGTGGGGCGCATGGGGCTTAAAGCCCTCATTTACTTTGAGGTCGTGACCACGTTTGCGTTGTTTATCGGGCTGGCGGCCATCAACTTCACCAAGGCCGGGGTGGGCATCAAGCACACCGCCATTACCGAAAAAGCCGACGCGCTGGCCGTGGCCGCGCCCCAGTCGGTGGCCGACATCATCCTGCACATCTTCCCCGAAAACATCGCCAAATCGGTGGCCGAGGGGCAGGTGCTGCAAGTGGTGGTATTCGCCATTCTGTTCGCTATCGGCCTGGCCCTCACGCCCGAAAAGCCGCGCCGCCTGATGCTCGATATGTGCGAAAGCCTGTCGGAAGTGATGTTCAAGTTCACTAATGTGGTGATGTACTTCGCGCCGCTGGGCGTGGGCGGGGCCATGGCCTACACGGTCGCCAAGCTGGGTTTCGGGCCCTTGCTCAATGCCTTTCAGCTGCTACTCACGCTCTATGGCGCGCTCATCGGCTTCGTGCTGATTGTGCTGCTGCCGGTGGCCCTGCTCATGCGTATTCCGCTGCGGCGCTTCGTGGCGGCGGTGGCCGAGCCCGTAAGCATCGCCTTTGCCACTACCAGCAGCGAGGCGGCCCTGCCCCGCGCCATGGAGGCCATGGAAAGCATCGGCGTGCCGCGCCGCATCGTGGCCTTCGTAATGCCCACGGGCTACTCGTTTAACCTCGACGGCACCACACTCTACCTCTCGCTGGCTTCGGTGTTTGTGGCCCAGGCAGCGGGTATTCAGCTCTCGTTTGGCGACCAGATGCTGCTGGTTTTCACGCTCATGCTTACCAGCAAGGGCGTGGCGGGCGTGCCCCGCGCCTCGCTTGTTATCTTGCTGGCTACGCTGCCCTCGTTCAATCTGCCGGCCTGGCCAGTGTTCATCATCCTGGGCATCGACGCGCTCATGGACATGGCCCGCACGGCCGTGAACGTGCTCGGCAATTGCCTGGCCTCGGCCGTGGTGGCCCGCTGGGAAGGCGAGTTTATCGACGACTACGTGGCCCCGCCCGATTTGCTGGAAGCTGAACCATTAGCCCCACACCACGTTTAGGGAATTATAGGGAATTTAATATGGTCGGCGGGGGTTTACCCAATACGCCCACGCTAATAAGGGCTTAGCACAAAACTATTTTTTGGCTATTCGAAAACTGGTCGTTACTTTAGAGCAGAAATTGGTTTAATTCAATAAAAGTACGCTAATCGAATACTTTTTCTCAATAAAGTACCACACCATTTTATAAAAGCCACTATGAAATTTCTAGCACTATTGGGCCGCCCGGCATTATTTCTCGCCCTCGCCGCCGCAGGGTTAAGCTCGTGCATGTCGGTGAAGGGCAGCTTCTCGCACACGCCTACGGCAGTTATCACCAAGCGCCTGCCGCCGCTAGAAATTACCGCCGACCCCGGCCCCCTGGCCATGAACGACGGTGCTCTGCCCGAAGACCCGCTGCGCCTCTTCAAATCGGAGCTGCAGCACAACGTAGTAGAGGCCACCGACACGGCTACCTATGGCTACATCCGCCTGGTAGTGACCAAGGTGCACACCACCCGCAAGGGCCGCAGCCTGCAGGCCGCGCAAGTAGTGACGATGCTGGTGCCCAGCCTGTTTGGTGCGCCGCTAGAGTGGTATAACACGGACCTCGAAGCCGAAGTGCAGGTGATGGACGCCGCCGGCCAGCTTTTGGGCACCTACACCGGCAAGGGTACCTCCAACGTGAAAGTGGCTATGTACCACGGCTACTCGCAAACCGACGCCCCGCGCCTCGCCGACGTGATGGCCCTGCGCCAAGCCCTTGACCAAGTACGCCCGCAGCTCGACACGGCCGCTACCCGCCTCTCGCCGCTGCTGCTGGCCGGTGGCGCGGTTAACAACCCCACGCTGCCTTCGTCGGCCAGTAGCGGCACCGCCAGCGACAAGCATTAATTTTGGGCGGCGGCCCACAATAAACGGCGGCCGGCAGACCTTTGTAGCCCGGCCCGACTGGCTTGCCTCTGGCAAGCGGCCGGGGCCGGGCTTACTGTTTATCCTATTCGCTGGTTTATGTGGAAGAAAACGCTGCGCCGCCTGCCCGCCCTGGCCACTTGCCTGGCCCTGGCCGGCTGCTGCGCCAACGATACCTGTATCTGTAACGATAAGCTGGCCGACGCGCTGTTGTTCAGCTTCAAGATTGGCAGCGGCACGGGCGACTTTTTGGCCACCGATGTCGATACGCTGCTCGTGACCCGCATCACGAAACCCGACCCCCGCACCAATGGCCAGATTAGCCGCGAAACCAAGCTGCTGACCTACCCGCTTACGGCCAACGGCTTGGAACTGAGAGACAACTCCTTCCTTATTAACAACGCCGCGCCGTTTGCCTCGGCCGGCGGCACCACCAAGCTCAAAGACTACGACTACCGCATCGTGGCCGTGCGCACCGACCAGATGGCGGGCCGCAAGGTGCAAACGCGGTACGTCTTCAAGGTCAGCAATATTCAGCTGGCGGGCGATTATAAAGCCAATGGTTGCTGCACTTGCTATGCAAATTCGGGCAAGAGCTTTACCATTAATCTCATAGCTAATGACACTACCAGTAGTAGTAGCGTGATTAGGCGCGACGTTACAACTTCGAACGTTAACGAGCAAATCGTTACTGAACTTAGAAAGCCCTAATTCACCGCTCGCCCTGGGCTTGCGTATATACTGGCTACTTTCTGCAAAACCCGCCGCCCATGCCTGCTGCCGACCTGCTCGCCCCTGCTCTCGAAGAAGCCCTGCTACCCGCTCCCGCCCAGGGGCCGGGCGCCGTGCCCGCGCCCACTGGCCCTCGCAAGTTTCCGTTTGCCACGCACCTCAGCCTGGAGCCGCTCATCGACTACTGGCGCGCCCGCGAGCAAGACCCCAATCCCGGCATTGCACGGCTGGCCCGCGCTGTGCTAGCCGAGGTAAATGAGCACGCCTGCTGCCGCGGCACCCTCGACAGCATCGAGCAGCTCGACAATACCAAGGAACTGGTAGACATGCTAATGCTGGCCGTATTTCCGCCGGCGGCGGCTACCACGGCCATTACCGGGGCCATTCCGCCGTTTCAGCGGCGCAGCTTCTACTACACCAGCCGCTTTGCGGAGGTGATGATGAGCAAGGACCGCACCATCAAGCAGCCGCTCAACATCGATTACGCTACCATGGAGCAGCACATGGCCCAAATGGCTTATCTGCTGATTTTGGGGCGCGAGTACGGGGCTGAGATTCCGGACATTTACGGCGGGCTCATTTTCACGGTACCTGATTATAAGATAGGGCTTTACCGGCACTACGGCGTCAATTTCGATTCGTCGTTTGTGCGGGTGCGGGTAGTGGGCGAAAAGCCCGAACTGAGCACCGAGCAGGTGCAATACCTGCTGCACAACCGCCACCGGCTGGAGCTGTGGTACGAGCTGCTGCCGCCCGAGCGCTTCGCGCTCGAAGGTTTTAACCTGTTGCAGCTGGTCGATGTCACGACCCAGGAAATCCTGTCGGAGCTGAAATACGACTTGCTGGAGCGCGACGTACTGCAAGCCTCCGACCGCTTGGAGCAGATTCAGGAGAAGCTGCGGGTGCTGTTTGCGCGGCCGGCCCTGCAGCTCGGCATCGCGGCCTACGACGAGCGCAAGAAGGCCTTCGTGGACTTTGGGCGCAAAATCAACCACAGCTTTCTCACCAAGCAGATGCAGAGCCAGAGCGGCGCGCTCGGCTTTCAGCAGCTCTACGCCCGCCTGCTGGCCGACCGCCAGCCGCTGGTGCTCGAAGACGTGCTGACCGCGCCCGAGCTGCCCGAGGACATGCGCCAGCAGATTCTGAAGCTCGGCATCCGGTCGGCCATCCTGGCCTTGCTGCCCTACGGCCCCGACACGGTGGGCTTGCTGGAGCTGGGCGCGCCCGAGGCGGGCGCGCTCGACGAGTTTGATATGGAGCTGGTGAAGCAGTTTGTGCCGCTGTTTGCGGTGGCCGTGAAGCGCAACGCCGAAGACCTGGAAACCCGCATCCAAACCGTTATCAAAGAGAAGTTTACGGCCATTCACCCCACGATGGAGTGGCGCTTCAACGACGCGGCCCGCCGCCTGCTGGCCCAGCACGAAGACGGTAACCGCTCGGCCGAGATGGAGCCCATCGTGTTTGAGGAGGTGTACCCGCTGCACGGCTCCTGCGACATAAGGGGCAGTAGCGTGGCCCGCAACGAGGCCGTGCAGGGCGACCTCATCGAGCACCTCACGCTGGCCCGGCAGGTGCTCAAAAAGGCCTCCGAATACCAGGCGCTGCCCATACTGGA
>JAKONR010000091.1 GCA_022701825.1 Hymenobacteraceae bacterium
GTCGGGCAGGCGCAAAATGGCGCGTTGCAACTTCAGCTCAATCTCGTCGCCCGCGATGGCGGGGTCGGCTTCGAGTTTGGCCGCTAATTCGGCCCCTACGTCGTTGAGGGGTAAGAAAAATTTGCGCCGCTTGCTTTGCAAAAAGCTCAGGCACTCGTTGGTGGCGATGCGGTAAATCCAGGTGAAAAGCTGCGCATCCTGCCGAAAGTTTTCCAGGTGTTTCCAGACTTTTACGAAGACATCCTGCGTCAGGTCGTCGGCATCGGCGTGGTCAATCACCATCTTACGCACGTGCCAATACACCTTCTGCTGGTACTTGCGCACCAGCTGATTAAACGCCAGATTGCGGCTGGCGGGTTGCTGAAATTTGGCTAAGATTTCGTGGTCTTCCAAGCGCGGGAGCGGGGCAGGCGGGCTGGTTGGACGATAGTGGGACCGGAGGGTTTAATGCGGACTTTCGGTAGCATATTTACTGGCCTGACTAACCTGCGCTTATGCCAACTAAAACTTACTACCTAGACAAAGCCAAAACACAAGAACTCACCGTGAAATGGGGAATGTTCTTTCGAAACGTAGAGATTTTCTACCAAAAAGATTCGCTTGGGGTAGTGCCCAGTAAATATGAGTTGGAGCAAGGCTTCCACTACCAGTTGCCCGACGGCCGTACGCTCATTGTGCAGCTGCTACACGGCTACACGCAGGAGCTAGAGCTGCGTTTGGAAGGGGGCATCGTACCTGGTAGCGCCACGCATCCGCAAGAGCGAATAAAACAGGCGTGGTACATGCTGCTTTTTGTGGGCGGGCTTAATGTGCTATTAGGTGCGTGGGCCGCCACGCAGTCGATAGTCATCCTTCAGCAGCTGGGCCTGGGCTGGGGCAGCTTGGTTGAAGGGCTCCTATACATTGGTTTGGGCTGGTGGGGCTATTCACGGGTATCGCCACTAGCCTTCGGGATAGCTATTGGTTTACTGGCTCTTGATTGGATACTCCTAATTGTAAACAATGTTGGGACAGGAAATATGGGGTTTGGCGGGATGTTTCTGCGTTTCTTCTTCTGCCTGGTAGCTTACCGAGCAATGCAGGGCGCACGTCAGCTCCAGAATGAAGCCAAGCTTATAACTAGCTAAGTGACAATTACCGCCCAAAAATCGCCACCGAAGTCGTTTGCGTCGAGCGGATGGTGAAATTGCGCACATCGGTGAACTTGCTGCCGGTGCTGGTGGCGGTGCGAAACACCAGCCGGTACACGCCCGGCTGCATGGCCAGGTTGACTTTGCTGCTGCTTTCGGGTAGGTTGGCTACCCAGGTTTGGGAGTCGTCGGCCCCGACCTGGTAGATGCTGCCGTGGCCCTTCAAGTCGCTGGTAATGTTGAGCGTACCGGGCGCGGCATAGGTGAGCGTAGTCGTCTGGCCCTGCCGGATGGCAATGCGCTGCACCGTGCGCGGCAGGGTCAGCATTTCGACCTCGTAGTTGCCGGCCAGCAGCTTTTGCTTGGCCCCAAAAGGCAGCGCTACGGCCGTAGCACCCGCCTGGGTGCGCACCACCGCCTGCACCGTGCCGTAGGGGTTGGGGCTCACATTGGGGCCTTGCAGGGCGAGCGTACCCTGCGGCGTGCGGTAGCTGAGCACGTTGGCCTTGCCGGCTTTGATGGCCAGGTTGGCCTGGCGCACGGGCGGCACCGTATTGATGGTCAGGTCGTAGCTCTGCAAGGCGTCTATGTCGAGCACGTCGGCCTTGCCCTGGGCGTCGCGGTAGTGCACGTAGTTGTACTCGGGCTGCCCGGTCACATTATTCACGAACGTCATATTCACGTTCGATTCCACCGGGCGGCCGTTTTCGTCGGTCAGGTTCACGGCCACCGTGGTTTTGGCCAGCGTCTGGGCAATCACGTCGTTGAGCACGGTTTTAAAGGTCTTGACCTCGGCCGCGTTGTAGTACTGGCCCAGGCATTCGAGGGCCTTACCAAACTCCTTCTGCGCCCCGATGCCAATCACGAAAGGCTTCAAAAACACCCGCTTGCGCTGCAAAGCCAGCGAAATGGCGCAGGGGTCGCCCTTGCACGATTCGACGCCATCCGTAATGAGCAGCAGTACGTTGCGCGAGGTTTTATCGGCCGGAAAATCCTGGGCCGACTGCCCCAGCGAGTACGTTATCGGCGTATTCCCCTGCGCCTTCAGCGCCTTCAGCTTGGCCTTGATGGCGGCCGCATTCTTGGGCGCAAACGGCACTTCGAGGCGCGAGTCCTCGCAGTTTTGCTCGGCGTTGGGGTGCTGGTGGCCGTACACGCGCAGGCCCAGTTCCAGGTTAGGGTAAGCGTTGAGCGAGTCGGCCATTTTGGCCAGTAGGCGCTTGGCCACCTCCCAGCGCGGCTGGCCTTCCCAGGGCGCCATCATCGAGCCCGAGGCATCAAGCAAGAATAAGATGCGCGTGACCTTGGGCCGCTCGGTGGGCGCGTTTTGGGCCTGCGCTGGTAAGCTGCTGTTTATAGCGAGCAATAAACTGACCAGCAGTAGAAAGCGCAAATACCGAGGCATTGCAAAAAGCGGGCGGGCGGGCGGGCAGAAAGCGAGGTGCATGAGCGCAAGGTAAGCAAAAGCCAGCTTAGCGCTACTTCAGCAGTTGCGCGGCGTGGTCCTTGGTATCGGGCCGCTTGATAACGCGGGTAATTACGCCCTGCTCATCCAGCAAAAACGTGGTGCGCACGATGCCCCAGTAGGTTTTGCCGTAGTTTTTCTTTTCCTGCCACACGCCGTAGGCATTCACAATCGCTTTATCGGCATCGGCGACGAGCGGAAAACTCAGGTCGTATTTCTGGGCAAATTTGGCGTGCGAGGCCGCGTCGTCGATGCTCACGCCCACCACCTTGATGCCCTGGGCGGCGAGCTGGCTCTCGTTGTCGCGCAGGTTGCAGGCCTGGGCGGTGCAGCCCGGCGTATCGTCTTTAGGGTAAAAATACAGGGCCACTTTGTGGCCGCGCAGGCTGCTGAGCGTGAAAGGATTGCCGTGCTGGTCGGGCGCGGTGAAGTCGGGAGCGGGGGTGCCGGTTTCGGGAAGCATATGGTGGATGATGAAGTAGAAACTGTAAATCTTGGCATGCTGAACGCAGTGAGGCACCGCGCGTGGTGCAGTACCTCTTTACGTAAGCAACGAAGCGGCCAGGATGCTTCACTGCGTTCAGCATGGCAGGCGTGTGCTTAAAGCCGTTTACTACAAGCTCAGCGGAATCACCCGCTCGTTGCCCGCCTGGTCGGTCAGCCGCAGCTCGGCCGGGCCGCGCAGGGCGGGCGCGTCGGGGTCGTTGGCTACGGTAAACAGCGTGCTGTTTTTGTGCTCAAAGCGCAGCAGCCGAAACCGCCCGCCGATGAACAGCTTATACGATGCCAGCCCCGACAAATCGTCGCCCACCCGAAACAGCAATTGCCCGCCGGGCCGGCCCAGCAGGCGGCCTTCGGGCGCCTTGGTGTCGATGTAGAGGCGGTACTGGCCGAAGACTTTCGTATTAAACGAAACCTGCTGGCCGGCCGCGTCCCAGATGCCGCCCACGTAGGCGCGGCCGCCCTTGGGCGTGATGCTGTACACGGCCGTGCGCGTGCGGTCGAGCACGGGCGCGCTGGCTTTCAGCGTGATGCGCAGCGGCAGGTAGAGCGGCGTGCTGGCTGAGCCCACCACCCAGGTTTCGGGCGCGGCGGCCGTGGCCGGGCGGTGCGCGGTGTTCAGGTAGAGCGGGGCAAACAGCGTTTGCGGCCCAAAAACCAGGTTGAGGTGCGGCGTGGTGTAGCTCGTTTCCTGCCCGGCCGGAATCATCACCTGCCGGTCGAGGCGCTTCGATACCTCGCCAAAAACCAGCGAGTCGGGCAGGCCGGCGCGCAGGTCGTAGAGGTAGGTGGTTTCGGCGCCTTTGGTGTAGCTGGGGCGCAGCGCCAGCTGCCGGCCGCCGCGCCGCAGCAGCAGGTTTGCGGGCACGCCGGCCGTGTCGGTGGCGTGCGTAACCACGGCGCGCAGCAGGTTGCGCGTGATGTCGTAGCGCAGCAGCGGCCGGGCGGCGCTGGGGGCGGCTTTGGGCGCGAGCGCCACGTAGTCAGCGGCCTTCTCGCCGCGCAGCACCAGCCGCGCGGTGGCTTTGTTATTATACGAGTCGGCCAGCTCGTAGTCAATGGTGTACACCTTGCCCGGCTCTACCGTCAGCTTGCCCTGGCCGAGGCCGGGCGGCGTGTAAAACGGCAGGTCGTTGCCCTCGTCTACCCACAGCTTTTGCAGCATGCGGCCCGCCTGAAAGTGGTAGGCGTAGTCCACGAAGTTATTGACCTGCCGCGAGCCGTTCGGAAACGGCACCGCGTCGATAACGTGCTGGTAGTGGGGCTGCCCGTTCACGCGCACCGTCACGCGCTGGATGCCGTTCTTGTTCCACGCCCCATCGAAGCGGTCGAAGCCTTGCAGTAGCAAGCCCACCTGCCCCGTGCAGCTTACCGTGTCCGGGAAAACCGTGGCCGCGCCCGGCGCGGGCTGGGTTTTGGGCACCAGCACCGCCCGCTCGAACTGCCCACGCACCCGCGCCCCGATGCCCAGCGGCTCGACGGCCAGCGCCTGCAAAATCGGCCCCAAATGGTCCTGGATTTCCGAAAAGCCGCCCCACTGCAAGGGGTTCAGCTGGCGGTCCTGGCCGTCGCGCACTTCCCAGTGCACGTGCGGGCCGGCCGAGCCGCCGGTATTGCCCGATTTGGCCACCACCTCGCCGCGCTTTACGGGGAATTGGCCGGGCTTGAAGTGCAGCTCCAACTCGTAGGTTTGCCGCTCGTACTGCTGGCGGC
>JAKONR010000102.1 GCA_022701825.1 Hymenobacteraceae bacterium
CGCGCCTCAACGGCTACCACACCCTCATTTGCCTCACCCACGACAGCTACGCCCTCGAAGCCGACGTGACGCGCCAGCTCACCCGCGGCCGCGTCGATGGCGTGCTCATCTCGCTGGCCGGCGAAACTCAGGGCCCGGCGCACCTCGAGCAGCTCCGCAGCCGGGGCGTGCCGCTGGTCTTTTTCGACCGCGTGAGCGAGGCGCTCGACACGGCCACGGTGACGACCAACGACTTCGACGCCGCCTACCAGGCCACCGCGCACCTGCTCGATGCGGGCTGCCGCCGGGTGGCGTACCTGCTCATGTCGGGCAAGCTCGCCATCGGCAACCAGCGGCAGCAGGGCTACGAAGCCGCGCTGCAAGCCCACGGCCTGCCCGCCGACCCCGACCTGGTACTGGAGGGCGGCGGGGCCAACCTCGAAAACGTGGCCCGCATCAAAGCCTTTTTGCAGCGCCGGCCCGACATCGACGGCATTTTTGCCTCGACCGGGCGGCTGGCGCTCAGCACCTACCAGGCCTGCCAGGAGCTGGGCCGCGCCATTCCGCAGCAGGTCAAGGTCATCGGCTTTTCCAACCTCGAAATCGCCTCGCTGCTGGCCCCGCCCTTGTCCACCATCACGCAGCCCGCGTATGAAATCGGCCGCGAGGCGGCGCGCCTGCTTTTCGGCGCTATTATCGACAAAAAGCCTCTGCTGGCGAGCCAAAGCGTAGAGCTACCGGCCCGGCTGCTGCCGCGGGCTTCGACGGAGAGTTGAGAGTTAAGAGTTAAGAGTTAAGAGTTAAGAGTTAAGAGTTAAGAGTTAAGAGTTTAACGAAAACGCCTGGCATTGCGAGGAGGAACGACAAAGCAATCGCCTCAAAACCGGCCATTGGAATTCTCTTCTGGTGCGATTGCTGCGCTGCGCTCGCGAGGACAGGCGCAACTCTTAACTCTTAACTCTTAACTCACTCCACCACTGCCATCGTGGCCGTGGCTTTGGCAATGAGCACATCGTCGCACCACACTTCGGCTTCGCAGAAGTGCAGTCGCCGCCCGGCCTTTAGTACCCAGCCAATGGCTTTTAGGCGCGCTCCCACGCCGGGGTTAAGGTAGCTTACTTTCAGCTCGGCTGTTACTACGCCTACCCCATCGGGCACGAGCGTAACGGCCGCGAAGCCCGCCGCCAGGTCGGCCATCGTAGCCGTGAGGCCGCCATGGGCAAAGCCCCGCTGCTGCTGATGCTGCTGCCCCAGCGTCAGTTCGGCTTCGATGCGGCCGGGCTCGATGCGGGTGAGGTCGGCCCCGATGAGGTGCATAAAGTGCTGGCGCTCCAGCTTGCGCCGGATGCGGGCTTCAAGGTCAAAATCGGGTTCGGCATTAGTAGCAGTCATAAAACCTGGAAAATGGTGTTAGTTGGCGGCTTTTGGGGCCGGCCCTTGCACTTCGTATTCGGTGCAAACTTCGCGCTGCCGCACCAGCCGCACCGCGTAGCGCCGCACCAGGCGCGCCCGCAGGTGCGGCAGGCACACCAACACCCGGCGGCCGGGCGCCAGCCCGGCCGGCAGGCTATCGGGGCCGCAACGCACCACGGCCAGGCCCCGCTCGGCCAGCACCTCCTGGTAGTACTGCATGGCCCAGGCCCCGCCGGCATCGGTGGGGTAATACACGAGCAGTGGCCGCGCACCCGCGGGCGGCGCGGGGTAGTGGCGCAGGTAGGTACCGTAGCTCGTCATACCGCCCCAGGTGGTATAGTCGTGGCGCTCGCGCAGCAGGCGCCGGGCCGTGAGGGCGTAGGGCACGGCCAGCAATGCCAGCGCCAGCCCGAGCCCAAGCCAGGGCTGCCGCCCAGCCAAAGACTTAGCTTTCAGCCAGCCCCGCGCCCGCTGGTAGCCCAGGCCAAGGCCCAGCGCCAGCAGCAGCGCCAGCGGCGGCAGCATGGGGGCTGGGTACCATTCCAGCTTAGTTTTAGCAATGGTAATGAGTAGCAGCCAGCTCAAGGCAAAAAAGCCGGCCAACCCGCCCAGTCGCCGCGCCGCCGTGGCGGGGCCCACGGCTAGCAGCAGCCCCGCCACCGGCAGCAGTGGCCAACAGGGCCGCAGCTGGTAGCGCAGCAGGTTTTGCACGTGGTAGAGCAGCGGCTGGGTCGTGGCCGACAAATTATGCCCAAAGCGCCCGCCCAGCTCATTGGCAGCCACGGCCGCCCAGTAGCCGGGCAGCGCCCGCTCGCGCAGCACGTAGTAGAGCGCTGGCAGCGCTACCGCCCCCCCCGCCGCCAGCCAAAAGGCCGGGCGGCGCAGCGTGGCCCATAACCTCTTAGTCCACAAAATATAAAGCGCCAGCGCGGGCAGGCCCAGCAGGCCCGCGACGCCCTTGGTAAGCACTGCCCCCGCTACGGCGGCGGCCGCGCCGGCCAGGTAGCGGCGGCGGCCGGTTTCGGCGTAGGCGAAGGTGGCCAGCACCTGCCCCAGCACCCACAGGCACAGCAGGGCTTCGTAGTCGCCGCTGCGCGCCAGATGCGGCCCTAGGTAGCCCTGCGTAGTGGTGAGAATAGCCCCCGCCAGCAGGCCCCACGCCGGGCGCCCCACCGCCCGCCCGGCCCCGTGCAGCAGGCCCACCGTGCCGAGCGCCGCCAGCAGCGAGGGCAGCCGCACCGCCAGCTCGCCGGGCCCCAAAACACTCATACTAAGGGCTTGCAGCCAGATAAGCAGCGGCGGCTTGGTATTGCCCAGGTCGGGCTGGTGGCCAAACGTCGTGACCAGCCAGTGCCCGCCCGAGCGCAGCATTTCGAAGGCATTTACGGCCTGGCGCGCTTCATCCCAGGTTTGAATGGGCGCTTGCGTCAGGCCAAACACCAGGGGCAAGCTGATGGCCAGCAGCGCCAGCCCCGTCAAGGCCCCTTGTTTTTTTTTCGTCATAACCCGCAGCCTGCCAGCCGGGCAGTGGGCAAAGATAGCCGCCGCCCCAGCGCCCACCCCAACCGCCGGCCCCGCGCCTACGTTAGCGCAGGCGCTATTCACTCACCCGGCCTTCCTCCTGGGGCCGGCCCCCTTCCACTCTATATTATGCTAGATACTGACGATTTGTTGCGCTCCTACGCTGGGCGGGTCCGGGTGCGGGTAGGCGGCCTGCTCGTGCGCGAGGGCACCCTGCTGCTGGCCGCCCACCGGGGCCTGCTGCCCGGCGGGGCCACGTTTTGGTCGCCGCCCGGCGGGGGCTGGGCGTTTGGCGAGTCGCTGCGCGAGGGCCTGCGCCGCGAGTTTCGGGAAGAAACCGGGCTGGCCGTGCAGGTGGGCCGCCTGCTGCACCTGCACGAGTTTCGGGAAGGCGAGCTGCAAGCGCTCGAAATTTTCTTCGCCGTGCTGCCCGACGACCCCGCCGCCCTGCCGCGCCTGGGCCACGACCCCGAGCACCCGGCCGACCGGCAGCTCCTCACCGAGCTGGCTTGGCTAAGCCCGCGCCAGCTGCTGGCCCTGCCCCCCGCCCAGGTGCACCCCGTGCTGCGCGGCCTACTCAGCGTCGATGATGTTTTCGTGCCGCAGACGCTGCTCAAATAATTATTTTCTTTCTCTATAATTATTCTGATGGCTTGCACTTTACGAATTCATTTCGCCCCGACACGCAGCTTGTAAAGGACTTACCAAAACATGCCTCCCGTGCCGCGAAGCGGTGCTCAACGCGGCACCTGCTGCGGCGAGTATCACCGCGCGGCACGCGGTTTTCGGCGGCTTTTTGGCGGCGGTCCAGCTAGCGCGGCGGGCCGGCGGGCCGCACGCTACCCTACCCAAGCGCACGCCTTCGCGCTTTTCTATCGCAGGGCGCCCCTTTCGTAGGCACTACTTTTGGCACTCGCTATTTTTGCCCGTGCTTACTCCTGCTGCTTTCACTTCTTCGCCGGCTGCCCTTGAGGTAAACCTGCGCGATGACACCTTCGACCTCACCAACCTGGGGGCCTACCAGCTAGCCGTGCTGGCGGCCGGCGGCCGCTGCGGCCTGGCCGTGCTCGAAACCGCCCGCCAAAAAATAGTGGCGCTCGAAGACCTGCCGCTGGCCGCGCCGGCCGCCCTGCCGGCCCTGGCCGCCGGGCACGAGCTGCTGGGCCGCCCGGGCTGGGGCCGCGTGCGGGTAGCCGTGGGCGGCGGGGCCTTCACGCTGCTGCCCGCGCCGCTGTTTCGGCCCGGCGATGAAGCCAGCTACTTGCGGCTGCACCACGCGCTGGCCCCCACCGAGCGGGCCGTGGCCTACGTGCTGCCGCCCACCTCGCCGGCCAACGAGCTGGTGAGCCTTTTCGCGGCCGAGGGTGCGCTGCTCGACTGGCTGCGCGCCACCCACGGCCCCGAGGCCCGCCTGCTGCACCACACCAGCCCGCTGCTGGCGGGCCTGCTCTACCAGCAGGGCCCCACGGCCCCGGCCCGCCAGCTCTCACTGCACCTGGCCGGCCCCGAGCTGACGCTGCTGGTGCTGGGCAAGCAGCAGCTGGAGTTTTGCAACGTCTTCACCGTCAGCACTCCCGAAGATGTGGTATACTACACTATTTTGGCCATGCAGGAGCTGGGTCTCAACCCCGACCAGGACGCCGTGACCGCCTGGGGCGAGCTCACCGGCGACTCGGCCACCTTCGCGCAGCTCAGCACCTACATCCGGCACCTGCGCTTCGGCAACCGGCCCTTCGGCCTGCACTACAGCTACCGCCTCAACGAGCTGGCCGAGAGCCGCTATTTTGAATTGTTCAGCCTGGCCTTTTGCGGATGATTTCCCTGTGCTGATGCTGATTGGGAAGTTGCAAAAAAGCGACTGGTCATGCTGAACGCGGGAAAGCATCTTGCATGGTGCAGCAATTTCTAGCGTTAGCCAAGAAGCGAGTGAGCTGCTTCCCTACGTTCGGCATGGCCCAACACAAATCTGCTCCAACAAAATGAAAAAAATCGCCCTTTTCCCCGGCTCGTTCGACCCGTTTACCAACGGCCACCTCGACGTAGTGCGGCGCGGCGCCGAGCTGTTTGATGAGATTATCATCGCCCTTGGCAACAACAGCAGCAAGCAGCGCTACCTGCCCGTAGACTGGATGGAAGCCCAAATAACCGAGCTTTTCAAGGACGACCCGCGCGTGTCGGTGTGCAGCTTTCGGGGCCTCACGGCCGATTTTGCCCGCGAGCGGGGCGCCCGCTACCTGCTGCGCGGCCTGCGCAATACCACCGATTTTGAGTACGAAAACACCATTGCCCAGGCCAACCGCCACGTTAACCCCAACTTGGAAACGGTGTTTCTCATCACTTCGCCGCTGCTGGCGGCCATCAGCAGTACCATCATCCGCGAGATTCACCGCTTCGGCGGCGACGTGGGGCAATTCGTGCCGTTTGCGCTGCCCAGCCCGCCACCGCAGTAGCCGTAGCTACTGGCACGCAAAAAGGCCCTGACTTCGTGGTGAAGTCAGGGCCTTTTTTAATTCTTGAAAAACAGCCGGCGGCCTAGCTTTCTTTCATCATGGCCAGCGGGTCCGAAACCTGTACTTTGAAGTACTGCATGGCGATGAGCGAGGTGATAACGCCCGTCATGGCCCCCATCAGAATGATGGCTAGCAGCGCGATAATAGTCGACAGCTCGAAGCCAAATACGTTCTGTACTTGCGTCAAATCCAGCTTATTCGGGAATATGGCCTGCATCAGCACGAAAAACAAGCCCAGAATAACCGAGGCTACGAGCGCCGTTACGATGCCCGTGCCGTAGCCGCCCAAGTACGGCATATGGCCGCCGCGCACCTGGCGGAAGTTTCGGATAGCCAGCACGCTACCCGCGATTAGAATAACTACGTCGAGGGCGCCGGCGGTAATATCCTGAAAGAAGCCGGCCACTACGGCGATTAGCGTGTACACGCAAAGCACGAGGGCCGTCAGCAGGCCGTAGCGAAAACCGTTGCGTTCGGGGGTGAGCGCGGGGCTGGCAGGAGCAGCCATGGAATGGGTAGCCATAAAAAAGGAAACGAGGACGTGAGGTGAGAAAGTAAGCGGTGGCCGCCCTGGCGGTGACCTAGGGTACTATACTGCATTTTGGGCGTTGGTGTTGTGCTAAAGCCACTAGGCGGGCACAAATCGACGGGGCGGGCTGTTACGTAGACCGGGGCCGCCGCCGCGTGCTTATTTAAGATGGGCGCGGCCGTATTTTTGCCCGACTATCAGCAGTTTTTATTCTGGCCTAGATGATTTCGACCACCAACGTGAGCTTGCGCTACGGCAAGCGGGTATTGTTTGAAGACGTAACGGTGAAGTTTTTGCCCGGCAACGTGTACGGCCTCATCGGGGCCAACGGCGCGGGCAAATCCACCTTCTTGAAAATCTTGTCGGGCGAGATTGAGCCCAACACGGGCTCGGTAGAGATGCCGGCCGGCCAGCGCCTGGCCGTGCTCAAGCAGAACCAGTTTGCCTACGACGACCAGCAGGTGCTGGCTACCGTCATTCAGGGCCACCAGCAGCTGGCGGCCGTGATGAAGGAAAAGGATGAGCTGTACGCCAAGTACGACCTCGGCACCGCCACCGACGCCGACGGCGAGCGCCTGGGCATCCTGGAAGGCGAATTTGCCGACATGAGCGGCTGGGACGCCGAGTACCAGGCGGCCGAGCTGCTTTCGGGCCTCGGCATTACCGAAGACAAGCACTACGCGCTGATGTCGGACCTCGGGGCCAGCGAAAAAGTGCGCGTGCTGCTCGCCCAGGCGCTTTTTGGCAACCCCGACGTGCTGCTGCTCGACGAACCTACCAACAACCTCGACGCCGAGAGCGTGCTGTGGCTGGAAAACTTCCTCGACAACTTTGAGAACACCGTAATCGTGGTGAGCCACGACCGGCACTTCCTCGATGCCGTGTGTAACTACATGGCTGACTTGGACTTCTCTAAAATCACGATGTACCCCGGCAACTACTCGTTTTGGTACGAGAGCAGCCAGCTGGCCCTGCGCCAGCGCCAGGACGTGAACAAGAAAACCGAAGACAAGCGCAAGGAGCTCGAAGAATTCGTGCGCCGCTTCTCGGCCAACGCCTCGAAATCGAAGCAGGCCACCAGCCGCCAGAAGCTGCTGCAAAAGCTGACGCTGGAAGAGATTAAGCCCTCGTCGCGCCGCTATCCCTACATCGCCTTCAAGCCCGAGCGCGAAGCTGGCAACCAGCTGCTGAGCGTGGACGGCGTAACGAAGCTCGTGGATGGCCACCCGGTGCTGAAAAACGTGTCGTTTACGCTCGACAAGGGCGACAAAGTAGCCATCGTGGGCCGCGACGACCGGGCGGCTTCCCTCCTTTTCGACATCCTGTTTGGCGAAGCCAAGG
>JAKONR010000143.1 GCA_022701825.1 Hymenobacteraceae bacterium
GCGGGCTTGGCCCCGAGCAGGATGTCGCGCAGGTCGGCCAGGCGGTCGCCGTAGGCGCCCATTACCTTGCCCAGCGCGTAGTCCATCTCGCGGTAGCTCACCTCGTCGAAGGTCAGGTCGATGCCCAATTTGCCGCCTTCGGTAACCCAGTCGGGCAGGTCTTCCTTGGCGGTAGTTAGCATCAGCTTGTTGCGCCGCACGCTGGTTATCACGCCATTGAGCGTAGGCCGGTCGGTAGCCGAGCGGCCCGGAATGTTGCCAAAAAGGGCGGCATTTTTGCCTACCTGGAACAGGTGCAGGCCCTGCTGCCCGGCGGGCCGCTCCAATTCAAGGACGACCTTGCCACCAAAGCCGACGTCTTCGCTCGTAATCGTAACGGGGTACCAGGTCAGCCCGCGCTGCTGGCGCTCCTGAATGGTGGCCTTGGCATTCTTGAGCTTAAACTGGGCTAAATCTTCTTCTTGCTCCAGCTTGAGCAGACTTTGCACGCGGCGCAGCTCTTTCTCAATGGCGTAGGGCTCGGCGTGGGGAGAAACTATTTCGGACAAAATAAAGCGGGTTGATTTCGTTGGATTGAGTAACAACGAAAACGGGAAATGAGTGGCTAAAAGTAGTTAAAATGAAGCCGGAGCGGCGGAATTCAGCGCGGTCTTACCCCGATGCCGTAGGATGTAGACTACGCCACCCAACAGCCCCAGTAGGCCGCCGCAATAACCGAAATTGTGGATGCTGCCGACGGCGATAAAATCAGCCGGGTGCTGCAAATTGTCGGGTAGATACCACGTCACGCCCGTTTTAACCAAAACTAGGCGGCCGTAGAAGTAGCCGACTACTCCAGCCGCGATGGTGGTGCCAAAGGCTATTCGCACGGCCCGTAGCAACGTTTTTACCAGGGCCGTTTCAGATACTGCTACCAGCCCCAGCAGCCCAAAAACCAACCCACTAAAAAGACCTACCCACCAGGTGGCCAGAAAGCCAATGACGGCCACCGTGGGCCGGTGCCCCCCAAACCAGGCAGGCTCAAAGCCGAACTGCTCGTACTTGAATTTTGTGAAATACTCGCTGGAAATGGAATACGTAAGCTGGTCGTGAACAACGCCGTAGAGCCCCGCCAGTAGCGTAATGAAGCCGGTGGAGCCCAGGTAGATGCCAAGTTTTTTCATGGGGAATAGGTAGTGGTATTGAGTTTAGTAAACATGGAGGAGCGTTGCCAAGGTAATTAACGCAGTAAATCCTGGTCCGTCGAGTTGAGCGGGAGAAATAGGTTTTGCGCGCGCCAGCGCAACGGCCCTAACAAAATCTCCTGCAAGCCAGGGGTTATGGCCTGCCCAACTAGGCCGGTTCAAGCGGCCCCCGCCGCTGCCGGAATAATGATAAAAATAAAGAATATAAATATTTTTTGTCAAGCCAGAATATGCTTGGCCTAACCCTAAGAGGCCGTTAGCTTTGCGGTTGCTTTGTTGGCCCCTTTTACTAAAATTTAACAAACTAGCCTCTATGCGCATTCGTACCCTAGGCCTATCGGCCGCCTTTTCGCTGATGTTGCTTGTCTCGTCTTGCGGCCCTAGCATTTACCTCGCGCAGGACTTCCGGTCCTACGCTCCCAAGCACAAAGTAGTCGCCATTTTGCCCGCCAGCGTTACCATCACGCAGCGGCCCAACCAGGCGCGCAACACCAGTCCCGAGCAGATGCACACCATGCAGCAGCAGAGCGCGCTCGACTTTCAGCAGCGCATCTACGCCTGGCTGCTGCGCGGCCAAGGCCAGAAACGCTATACCGTAGAGTTTCAGGACGTAGCTACCACCAACTCGCTGCTGCGCAAAGCCAACCTGACGGAGGATGACATGCGCACCCACTCGCCCAAAGAGCTGGCTGAGATGCTCGGGGTAGATGCCGTGCTGACCACCGACGTGCGCACCAGCAAGCCCATGAGCGATGGGGCCGCCGTAGCCGTGGGCCTGCTAGTAGGTGCCTGGGGCGCTACCAACCAAGCCAATATTACGGTGAACATCAACGAAGGCAGCGGCGGCAAGCTGCTCTGGAAATACGATTACGTGGCGTCGGGCTCGGTATTTAGCTCGCCCGAAAACATGGTGAACGCCCTCATGCGCAACGCCTCCAAGAAATTTCCCTACACGCCGAAGTCCTAGTAAACAGAATAAATTTACGAACGCCGACAAGCCCGAAAGGCCGCTTCCAGCTTAGGAAGCGGCCTTTTTTTGGTGCCTGCGCCCCTACGCCAGTGCCTGCGGCCGCTCTTTATACACCTTCCACAGGAACTCGCCAAACAAGGTGTTGGCCCACGCAAACCAGGCGCGGGTGTACTTGGCGGGGTCGTCTTTGTGAAATGACTCGTGCAGGTAGCCCGTGCCCGCGTGGGTGGTTTTCAGGGCCTGTACGCAGGCCCGGATTTCGGCTTCGTCGGTGCTGGTGAGGCCGCGCATAATGAGGCTGATGGGCCAAATCATGTCCGCGCCCACGTGCGGGCCACCGATACCTTCGCCAGCTTTCCCCTTGTAAAAGAAAGGGTTATCGGCCGAAAGTACTAGTTTGCGGGTATTTTGGTAGATGGGGTCGGTGGGGGGCACGGCGCCGAGGTAGGGCAGGGCCAGCAGGCTGGGCACGTTGGCATCGTCCAGCAGCAGGTGGCCGCCGTAGCCATCGACCTCGTAGGCGTAGACCTGGCCGAGCGTGGGATGCGCCACGATGGCGTGCCGGCGCAGGGCTACCGATACCTCGTCGGCCAGCGCCATCAGGTCGCCATACGCTTTGTCGTCGTGGTGGATGTCGTTGAGCATCAGCGCCGCTTGGCGCAGGCTGACCACGGCAAAGAAATTGCTAGGCACCAAGAACTGTAACAGCGTGGCATCGTCGCTGGGCCGGAAGGCCGAGGCAATGAGGCCGCAGGGGCGCACCGGGTAGCCGTAGCCGCCCAGCGGCTGGGTGTCGGTGGCGTTGGCAGTTTGGCGCTGAAAGTGATAAGGGCCGGGGCCGGTTTTGCGCTGCTGCTCGCGGAAGGTCTTGACAATTAAGTCAATGGCCTGGCGCCACTGCGCGTCGAAGGGCTGCTCGTCGCCGGTCGTTTTCCAGTACTGGTAGCCCAGGCGGATGGGGTAGCAGAGCGAATCGATTTCCCACTTGCGCTCGTGCACGCCGGGCTGCATGGCCGTGAGGTCGGTTTTCCATTCGCCCACGCGGGCGGGGTCGTTGTAAAACGCGTTGGCGTACGGGTCTTGCAAAATGCAGCGCGTCTGCCGGTTAATAACGCCCGCCACGAGCTGGCGCAGCGGCGCATCCTGCTTTACGAAGGCCAGATACGGCCACACCTGCGCCGCGCTGTCGCGCAGCCACATGGCGTCGATGTCGCCCGTAATGACGTAGGTATCGGGCCGCCCGGCGCGGGTGCCGGCCGTCACGGTCGTGTCGAGGGTGTTGGGAAAGCAGTTGCCAAAAAGCCAGGCCAGCTCCGGGTCTTTCACGCCGCGCCCAAACTCGGCAATGGCCGCTTCCACCGCCCGGCTGCGAAACCGGCGCTGGGCGGCGGCGGGCCGCACCACCGGGTAGGGCGGGGCGGCGGCCCCGGCGGGCAAACTTAGAAACGAGCTGGCAGCCAGCAGGCTGGCGTCTTGCAAAAACGTGCGGCGGGTGATGGGTAGCATGGGCAAAGTGGGTGGGGTCAGCAAAGATGCAGCCCCCTCGCTTTGCGCGGGCTAGCAGTGGCTACGCCAAGCGCTCCTGCACATCCATCAGGTGGCCCAGTACCTTGCCGTAGGCCAGCGTGGCCAGGGCCACGGCGGGGTGTTTGCGGCGGCGCAGCTCAAAATTGTCGCGGTTGAAATCGGCCCAGTTCCACTCGTTGAGGTGCACGCGGCCCACCGAAATGCAAGGCTCGTGAATGCGGGTAGTGTGCCACCACCGGGTCGGAAACAGGATGGTCTCGCCTTCTTCCACCGTCACGCGCACCGGCTGGGCCTGCCGGAACAGCGGAAATTTCTCGTAGTCCGGGTTGAAGGCATCGACCTGCGACACCTTGGTATTCTCTACCTTAGGATACATATAAGGCGTTTGCTCGGGCGGATACAGTATAAACTCCTTCGAGCCGTAGAGCTGCGTTATTTGGGTGTGCAGAAAGAGCGCATCGACGTGCAGGTACGGAAAGCACGCGCCCCGGCCGCCCAAAAACAGCTCGTACACCTGCGTGTTGCGCAGCATCAGGCCCGGCAGCAGCGGGTGGTTCACGCGGTCCGACTTGCCAAATACTACTTCCGGCTTCAGGTCGGCCAGCAGCTCCGGCAAAAACTGCTGCATGTTGAGGTTGAAGGGGTAAGGGGCCGGGTTTTCGGCCGACGAGGTCAGGATGAGGTCGGCTACCTCGGCCAGCGTGTACGTGCGGCCGTTGATTTCCTTGCTCAAGTGCCCGTAGTGCTCTTTGAAAAAGGCCGGCGTAAACTTGCCCAGGGCCTCCCACTGGCGGGTGGCATCGGTGAGCACCACCGGGAGGCCGGGCGCGATGTACTCGGCCAGCAGCTCGCGCTGCGAGAGGTTGCGGCGCTTGTCGACCGTGGTAAGCACCTTTTGGGGCGCGGCGAGGGGAGGAGCCAGGGTGGGCATAAAAAGCTGATATTTGGTTTGCTAGCGACTAATTACTGTTTAGCTAAGCAAAAATAAGCTCATCCTTATAAATTACCGCTATCGGGCTGAAACAAAGCGCCGCCGGCTACCGGGGCCGCTACTCACCGCGCCCGGCCGCCGAACCGGCCGGGCGCGGTCGCTTCGCCCGGCCGGCGTTTTCTTTGCGCGGCCGGCCGCGCCGGTTTCGCCGCTTTCCCCCGTTTTTGCCATGCCTCCGGCCGCGCCCCACGTCGATATTTTCATTCCCTGCTTCGTCGACCAGCTCTACCCGCACACCGCCCTCAACATGGTGAAGGTGCTCGAAGCCGTGGGCTGCCAGGTGCACTACAACCCCGCCCAAACCTGCTGCGGGCAGCCGGCCTACAATGCGGGCTACAAAGCCGAAAGCCGCGACATTGCCGACAAATTTCTCACCGATTTTGCCGCGCCGGCCGGCGGCGAAACGCGTTACGTGGTCAGCCCCTCGGCCTCGTGTGTGGGCATGGTGCGCAATGCCTATTCGCACCTCTTTGCCGGCACGCCCGAGGCAGCGCAGTGCGGCGCGGTGCAGCAGCGCACCTACGAGCTGACCGAATTTTTGGTAGAGGTGCTGGGCATCGCGGCCGTGCCGCAGGCGCGGCTTTTGGGCCGCTACACCTACCACGACTCGTGCTCGGCCTTGCGCGAGTGCGGCATCCGCGCCGCGCCGCGCCAGCTACTCGACGGGGTAGCTGGCCTGGAGCGCATCGAAATGGCCGAAACCACGACGTGCTGCGGCTTCGGCGGCACGTTTGCCGTCAAGTTCGAGTCTATTTCGGTGGCGATGGCGCAGCAAAAGGTCGAGCACGCGCTGGCCACGGGGGCCGACTACCTGGTGAGTACCGACGTGAGCTGCCTCATGCACCTGGAGGCGTATATCCGGCGCGAAAAGCTGGCTATCAAAACGATGCACATTGCCGATGTGCTGGCCAGCGGCTGGTAGTATTCAGTAAGTACCGAAAACTAAAAAACGGCTGTCATGCTGCACTGCGTTCAGCATGACAGCCGTTTTAGAGACTGTTTTTCAGAGATTATCTACGAAGCGACCAACTCCCCAACGGCCCGCTCTTGCCCGATTCCACGCATCACATCGGCCAGCAATGCATAGGAGTGCAGGCGGGCTTCGTGGCTGAAAACGTGGCTGGTAGCCATAAGTTCATTGGCTTGAGTTAAAGCCAAAAAGCTGCCCAAATCGTCTTTGAGCGTGGCCGGGCTGCCAATGAAGGACGCCGCTAGCATCTGCATCACGTACTGCTCCACGTCGGGCGCCCAGAGCTGGCTCATGTCGGCCACGGGCGGCTGCATGAGCTGGCGCTGGCCCGTCACCACGCCCAGCATCATCTGCTTGAGGGTGGTAGACAAGTAGTTGGCTTCGTCGTCGGTGTCGGCGGCTATCACGTTCACGCACGTGATGACGTAGGGCGCGGCCAGCGCGGCCGAGGGCCGAAAATTCTGGCGGTAGATGTTGAGCGCCGCCAGCAGCTGGCCGGGCGCAAAGTGGCTGGCGAAGGCGTAGGGCAGGCCCATGGCGGCGGCCAAATAAGCGCTATCGGTGCTGGAGCCCAGGATATATATCGGAATATCAAGCCCTTCGCCCGGAATGGCGCGCACCGAGCTGCCGCTGTTATCGGCCGAAAAGTAGGTCTGGAGCTGCTTGATGTCGCGCCCAAAATCCTGCTCCTGCCCAAAGCGGGCGCCCCGGATGGCGCGGGCCGTGGTTTGGTCGGTGCCGGGGGCGCGGCCCAAACCCAGGTCGATGCGGCCGGGGTAGA
>JAKONR010000171.1 GCA_022701825.1 Hymenobacteraceae bacterium
GTTTTCAGTTAAGAAAACGGCCTTTTTGGTAGCGGGGACTGGACTCGAACCAGTGACCTTTGGGTTATGAGCCCAACGAGCTACCAACTGCTCCACCCCGCACTGTTTGGTAGTACAAAGGTAAGAAAAGAAGTTGACGAGCCAAGCGTTTCGGCTAAAAATCCCCGTCGCGAGACTCAGCAGGCTGTTTATCAGGCATAATAATTTAGCAACAGGCGGGCTAACTCATTGCTCAACCCTGCTCTAAGCACGGTCGCTGGTCGTCTTTACCAGGTTGATGCCGGCAAAAAAGAAGATAAGGCCCACGATAAACGGCACCACCGAGTTCATTTTACCGAGGTGCAGGCCGCCCACCCCAAGGAAGCCCATGGCGCCCATGATGATGCCAATAATACCTAAAATGGTGAGAATAGTGCCGAAAGTGCGTTTCTGGTTCATGCGAAAGAAAGGTAGAAGGTGATGAGGGAGAAGCAAAAGAGCTGCCCAAAGCGGAGCTTTGAGCCTTATACGGGAAAAGCCCCGGCAAGTATGCGTTGGGGGTACCAACCACCGGGGCTAAGGCCGCCGCTTGGCCCCAGGGCCGCGCCGGGCGAGTGCCAACTAGCCGGCAGCGGCAGTAGCTTTACTACTAAAATTTGCACCTGGCGGCTAGTATAATTAGCAGTCGCTACTAAGCCTTTTGCGCTATGTCTCCTAAACGCCCGGCCGCGCTGGCTTTTATTTTCGTCACGATTCTGCTCGATGTTATTGGGCTAGGGCTCATTATCCCGGTGCTGCCCAAGCTGATAGAACAGCTCACGGGCGAAGGCGTGAGCCGGGCCTCGCAGTACGCGGGCTGGCTTTCGTTTGCCTACGCGGCGGTGCAGTTCGTGTTTGCGCCGGTGGTGGGCGGGCTCTCCGACCGCTACGGGCGGCGGCCGGTGCTGCTGGCCTCGCTGCTGGGGCTGGGCTGCGACTACATTTTTCTGGCGCTGGCGCCTACCATTGCCTGGCTGTTTGTGGGGCGCATCATCGCGGGCATCACGGGGGCCAGCTTCACCACGGCCACGGCCTACATCGCCGATGTGAGCCCGCCCGAAAAGCGGGCCCAGAACTTTGGGCTAGTGGGGGCGGCTTTTGGGGTGGGCTTCATCATTGGGCCCATGCTGGGCGGGCTGCTGGGCAGCTACGGGGCGCGGGTGCCCTTCGTGGCAGCGGCGGGGCTGAGCCTGCTCAACTTCCTGTACGGGCTGTTTATGGTGCCCGAGTCGCTGCCCGCCGGCCAGCGCCGGCCCTTCGAGTGGGCGCGGGCCAATGCCGTGGCCTCGCTGCTGCGCCTGGGCAAGTACCCGCAGATACTGGGGCTGGTACTGGCGCTGGTGCTGCTGTACCTGGCGGGCTCGGCCACGCAGTCGGTCTGGACGTTCTACACCATTCTCAAGTTCAAATGGTCCGAAAAGCTCATCGGCTACTCGCTGGCCGCCGTGGGCGTGGGGGCGCTGGTAGTGCAGGGCGGGCTGGTGCGGGTACTTATTCCGAAGCTCGGCACGGCCCGCGCCATAGCGGCGGGTATGCTGTGCTACCTTACTGGTTTTGTTTTATTTGCCTTTGCCAGCCAGGGCTGGATGATGTTTGCCATCACGGCCATCTACTCGCTGGGCGGGCTGGCGGGGCCGGCCTTGCAGGGCAGCATTTCGGGGCAGGTGCCGCCCTCCGAGCAGGGCGAGCTGCAAGGCGCGCTCACCTCGCTCGTGAGCGCCACGGGCGTGGTGGGGCCGCTGATAATGACGAGCCTGTTTGCCTGGTTTACGCGGCCGGCCGCGCCGCTTTACTTTCCGGGGATGCCTTTTCTGGCCGGGGCGGTGCTCACGCTGCTGGCCCTGCTGGTGGCGGCCGGGCCGCTGCGGCGGCTGCCGGCCACGGCTGCCCCACCCGCCGTGGCCGAGGTGCCCAGTCATTAGCAGCAGTTGATTATTATTTTTTGCCAGCCCAAAAGGCCCTTTTTCGACGGAAAAAGGGCCTTTTGCTTGCCAGCTAGTTAAAACCTTCTTGGATGGGCGAGCACTTTTTACGAAATATTCGTAGTATTACGAAAAATTCGTAAAAGCCTTTATGGAACGCCTCACCCAACCCGAAGAAGACGCCCTGCGCGCGCTCTGGCACACCGGCCCCGCCTTTGTCAAAGACGTGCTCGACCAGCTGCCCGAGCCGCGCCCGCCCTACACTACCCTGGCCAGCACGCTGCGCAACCTCGAACGCAAGCAGTACCTGACGGCCGAAAAACTGGGCAATTCCTTCCGCTACTCGGCCCTGGTGAGCGCCGAGGACTACCAGCGCCGCTCGCTGGGCACGCTGGTGCGCGAGCACTTCCAAAACTCTTACAAAGAGCTGGTTTCCTTTTTTGCGAAAGAGGAAAAAGTGAGCGCCGAGGACTTGCAGGAAATCATCCGGCTCATCGAAAGCCAGAAGCCCGAGTAGCCATGGAAGCCGCCCTGCTCTACCTCCTGAAGGCCCACGCGGTGCTGGCCTTGTTCGTGGCCGCCTACTACGGGCTGCTGCGCCGGCTCACGTTTTTTGGGCTGAACCGGGCCTACTTGCTGCTGGCGCTGCTGTTTGCGGCCGTGTACCCGGCCCTGCCCATGCCGGGCTTGCTGCCCGCCGAAGCGCCCATGCCCGCCGGGCTGCCAGTTGCGTGGGTACTGCCCGAAATGCCGGCTACCAGTGCCCCGGCGGCGGCTTTGCCGGTGGAGAGCCACCTCGACTGGGCGGCCACTGGGCTGCTGGTGTACGCGGCGGGCACGGGGCTGCTGCTGGCCCGCCTGCTGGTGCAACTGCTGGCCCTGGCGCGGGTGGGGCGCGCCGCGCGCCGCGCCCGCACGGCTGGTGGCGTGCCCTACCGCGAGCTGCCGGCCCCCGGCGACCCGTTTTCGTTTGGGCGCACCATCTACCTGCACCCGGCGCAGCATTCGGCAGCCGAGCTGGCGGTGGTGCTGGCCCACGAGCAGGCCCACGTGCACCAGGGCCACACCCTGGATGTACTGCTGGCGCACCTTGGCACGGCGCTTTTTTGGCCCAGCCCAGCGGCGTGGCTGCTGCGCCGGGCCGTGCTCGACAACCTCGAATACCTGGCCGACCAGGCCACCCTGCGCACCGGCCTCGACCGCCGCGCCTACCAGTACTGCCTGCTGCAGCTCAGCCGCGGGGCGGCGGGGCCGGCGCTGGCCTTACCCTTCACTTTTTTCACCCTCAAAAACCGCGTCGCTATGATGAACACACCGCTTTCTTCCCGTGGGCAGCTCGCCCGCTATTTCCTGGCCGGGCCGCTGGTGATGCTGGCGGCCCTAGGCTACTCGGCCGCCCACGCCCGCGAGGCTGGGCCAGCGGTGGCTGGTGCGGCCGACTTGGCCGGCATGCTTGTCCCGGCACCTGGTGCGTCGGTAGCCCCAGCCACTGCGGCAGCCAGCGCGCCGACTGCTGCCGCTGAAAACCCTGCCAAAAAGCCCCAAAAGTCAGCTTTTGGGCTGCCGCAGGCCGCTCGTGCTTATCTGGCCAGCACTTATCCACAGGCCAAAATAATTGAGATAGTGAAAGGCAGCTTCACTCCCAATGGTCCCATTGCCTACGTAATAGCTGTGAGGCAGCAACAGCAAACGCTAAACCTATCGTTTGATGCGGCTGGGCGGTTTACGGGGGAGCAAAAGCGTTATCGGCTTTATGGCCCAACGGGCTCTTTCACTCTGCGCACCCCCACTAGCCCCACCAAACAGGTAAATGTCAGCCCGGCCACAAGCACACCCGCAGCGAGTACCTCAGTTCACAATAGCCCCGCGCCGCTCTACTACCTCGACGGGCAGGCAATAACCGAAGCGCAATTCAGGGCACTGAAACCCGCCGATATTGCCAGCATTCAGATTCTGAAAGGCGAGCATGCCCGCCAGATGGCCGGCGACAAAGGCGGCGACGGTATCCTGGTGATTACGACGGAAGCCAACAAAAACAGCGCGGCGGTGCTGGAATTCAACCAGCGGGTGCAGCGCTATGCCCCGCTGCAAGCCGAGGCGAGCAAACCGCTGGTGGCTTTTGCCCTGCCCGCCGATGCCCTCTACTACCTCGACGGGCAGCCCAGCACCAAGCAGGCTATCGAGCAGCTAGACCAAGCCAGCATCGCCAACGTCGATATGGTAAAAGAATCGGCCCGCATTCATCGCATACCGGGCTTGGCCGATAGCCCGGCTACCTCGGTCATTCTGATTACGACTAAAGCTAATGCCGACGCGCCCGCCGTGCGCGCCTTCGCCGACCAAGCCGATTTGGCCTCGGCCTACACGTCGCGGCCGGTAGCTACCTACTTTCTGGGAGCCAGCACGCTGGCTTACATCACGAGCCATTACCCCAATGCCCGGCTCGGGGAGGTGCACGAGCTGAAGCAAAAAACCACCGGCACGGTGAAATACCAGGTGCAGCTTATCAATGGCAAGCGGCCCTTTTTTATCTACTTCTCGCAAAAGCAGGAGTTTTTGAGCGAGTAAAACCGCTGGTTGGCAGCCTTGCCAACCAGCGGCCTTAATGCGCCAATGGCGGCCGGGTGGGGCGCGGGCGCGGCTCGTGAACTAGCCGGCCGCTTCGCGCCGTTAGCTTGGCGGGTGTAACTTGTTGCGGCGCGGGCCGCCCGAGTTGCGCCCGCCTTTTTGCTTATGACCATGGTAGCGACGCCCCCAGCGGCGGGGACTTCAACCCAGCATTTTCCGGCCCTGGCCCAGGTGCGGGCCGAGCTGGAAGCCTACAAGCGCAAGTTTTACCTGAGCCTGCTGGTGCGCGGCAGCCTGGTGGCGGCGGCCCTGCTGCTGAGCTTGTTTGTGGTGTTCAATGCGCTCGAATACTTCCTGTACCTGCCCACGGCGGTGCGGGCGGGACTGCTATTCAGCTTCTTAGCCTTGGCCGTGTACGCGGTGGGGCGCTGGCTGTGGCAGCCGCTGGCCGCCCTGGTCAACCTGCGCCGCCTGCTGAGCGACGAGCAGGCCGCCCGCCAGGTGGGCGAGCTATTTCCGCAAGTACAGGACCGGCTGCTGAACGCCCTCCAGCTGCAAGGCCAAGCCCGCGACAACGAGCTACTACTCGCCAGCTTGGAGCAGCGCGCCGCGCAGCTGCAAGGCGTGTCGTTTGCCCAGGGCATCGACATTCCGCAGCAAAGCCGCCCGCTCTGGAAGTACGTGCTGCCGCCGCTGGCCGTGCTGCTGCTGGCGCTGACGTTTTTTCCGGCGTTCATCACGCAGAGCACCAGCCACATCTGGCACTTTCAGCGGCATTACTCGCGGCCCGCGCCGTTCGATTTTATTATTAAAAACAAGGAGCTGCGCGTATTTAAGGGCGAGAATTTCACGCTCGACGTGGCCGTGGCCGGCAAGGCGCTGCCGGCCAGCCTCAGCTTGTTTAGCGGCGGCACCGAGCAGCCGCTAAACAAGGTAAACGGCCGCAACGACACCTTCCGCTACACCTTCGAGCAGCCCACGCAGGATGTCACGTTTCAGCTCAGCGGGGCGGGCTTCGTGTCGCAAGAGTACCACCTGATGGTGGTGGAGCGGCCCGATTTGCGCGACTTCGCGGTGCGCGTGACCTACCCGGCCTACACCGGCCGGCCGGCCGAAACCATCCGCAACGGCGGCAACCTCACGGTGCCCGAGGGCAGCCAGCTGCGCTGGGAATTCAGCACGGCCGCCACCGAGGCGCTGAGCCTGGT
>JAKONR010000214.1 GCA_022701825.1 Hymenobacteraceae bacterium
TGCGCGACTACGACCGCGAGGCCCCGCTGCCCGTGAGCTACGCCGATTTGCTGCGCTACAGCAACTCGTTTCCGCTCATCGACCGCACCGGGCGCGACACGCTCTGGCAAACCGTGTACTACGAGCCTTCCATGCTGCGCGAGCTCAATGAGGGGCTGGTGCAAGTGTATGCCCTGCTGAAAACGGCCGGCGACATGAGCTTTGCCGAGCATCTGCTCGCCGACCGCATCGACTACTGCCACTTCGGCAACTCGCGGCCGTTTCGCGTCCGCATCCTCAACCAGCTCAACGACAACTACGACTACTTCTACGTGAAGCAGGCCGACGCCTCGCGGTTGTATGGGCTGGAATTGGAGCATTTGCTGTCGCCCAACTCGATGAATTTTCTGGTCGATACCGGCAACACGCTCATCGAGGAGCACATTGCCGGCATTCCGGGCGACGATTTTATCCGGTTGCGGCTGGGGCAACCCAACCTG
This sequence comes from Hymenobacteraceae bacterium, assembly GCA_022701825.1. Classification (GTDB taxonomy): domain Bacteria; phylum Bacteroidota; class Bacteroidia; order Cytophagales; family Hymenobacteraceae; genus Hymenobacter. The sequence goes on from JAKONR010000214.1 coordinate 480, forward strand.
AACAAGGTGCGGATTGCCAAGGAGTTTGTGAAGTTCAACGAGCGCTGCTTTGCCCGCCTACTCGGCGATATGAGGGCCTACAACTACGTCATCGACGTCACGCCCGACTTCGAGGACGAGCAGTACCGGGTGCGGGCCATCGACTTCGACCAGCAGAGCTACGAGGGCCGCCGCGCCATGTATTTGCCCCAGTCGTTCAAGGACAACCAGCCCGTAGTGGCCTTGTGCGCCCGCCTGCTCCAGCCCTCCACCCTGCGCCAGTACCAGGCCGAAGAGCGCACCCTCATGGCCCGCCGCGCCCGCGCCGAGCGCCACCGCCTCAAGGCCCTGCTCGACGTGATGCGCCGCCAGGAGTTGGCCCCGCCCGAAAAAATAGAAGAGTTGAAAGCCACCCTGGGCCGCTACCACCGCACCACCCAGTTCGCCCGCTGCGACTCGATGGGCGACGTGGTGCGCCTGAATTTGTGGCTGATGCTGGGGCCAAAAACGCTAGGCGGATAATAAGCTGGCCGCCATTGCGCGCGCAGGCAATCGCGGGCAGCCACACAAAAGCCCGGCAGGCATGGCTTGCGCGCCATCCTACCGGGCCTCCATATCGTTAGCAACGAGCTACACCACTGGCTTGGGTGCGGGCAAGTCAAACGCCGTGGCGTCGTGCTCGAAATGGCCCTTGTGTGAGCCGTCGCAGAAGGGTTTTTGGGCGCTGAGGCCGCAGCGACAGATGCTGATGCGCTGGCGGCCGCCGAGGCCGTAGGGCTGGCCCTGGGCGTCGACGAGTTCAAAATCTTCGCCCTCCACGCGGAGCGAGCCATTGGCGAGTACGGTAAGTTTGGTAGGCATGGGAGTGGTTGGTTTAGGAGGTGAAAAATGAGTGGCCTACAAGTCTTTGCGCAGCACGAAGTCGTTCATCCAGTAGGGGCCGATAGCGATGTCCTCCTCGCGGTGCTGGGCAAAGCCCTGACGCTCGTAGAAGGCCAGCGCGGGGTTGTGGCGGTTCACGTTGAGTTCCAGGGTGCGGCCGCCGGCTTCGCGCACGGCCGTTTCCACGGCTTGCACCAGCTTTTGGCCCAGGCCCTGGCTTTGGTGCGAGGGCAGCACGTAGATTTTGTTGAGGTGGTACACGCCCTCGGGCTTCTCCGAGTAAGAGGCGAAGCCAGCCGCGTGCCCCTCCACAAAGGCCAGCAAAAACTGGTGGTGCTGGTCGCGCATTTGCTTGCGCAGCGAAGCCGGCGTATAGATAACGCGGTACATGTACTCAATCTGCTCCTTCGAGATGATGAAGCGGTAGGTGGGCTCCCAGGTGGCTTCGGCCAGCCCGATAATAGTCGGAATGTCCTTTTCGGTAGCGGGCTGGATGCGGAGCGGGGCGGTGGGCGCGGCGGGGGTAGGGGCGGGCATAAACAGTAAAACTAGGCGAAGGTCGGCCAAAAAGGCGACTTTTGTGCCTTGGCTGGCATACGCAAGGGCTCGCCCGGCCGTTGAGTAGCCCAGATTGGCCCGCTCCTTGGTAAAGGGTAGGCCGTAGTTGTTTCTCTTTTTTCGTTTACCACCAATGATTTTTCGCTCTTTCCCTGCCGCCCCTAAGCCCGCGCTAACGCTGGCCGCCCTGCTGCTGGCCCTGGCGCCGTTGGCCGCTAATGCTCAGCAAGCCGGCGACCTCACTGGCGGCCGCCCGCACGCCTCGCTGCCGCGCAACGCCGCCGCCGCCCCGGCCCAAAATCGCCCCAACGCCGACCCCGGCCTGACTAAACTAACCAAGCAGAGCGTAGACCTCAACCGCGCCACTGCCGACGAAATGCTCGACCTCTACGGCCGCTTTATTGATGCTGTGCGCGAGCAGCGCCGCCAGTGGAGCGAGCAGGACTGGACCGAGGCCAGCGCCACCCTCAGCCGCCTCAACGCCCGCTACGAGGCCGTGCGCACCGGCATCGACATGGAAGACCGCCTGCGCATCCGCTCCTGGCAGGGCGAGTTTCGGACGCTGCAAGGCGCCCGCCGCGTGAACCAAAAACTCGACGAAAAGGGCATCAAATAAGTCAATTTAGCCGGGGCCGCCACGCTTGGCCCCGGCTAAATCGGTGGTTTTAGCCGGGGCCGGCAAGCAAATCATTCGCCCGTTGGTTATACCTTAGCTAAAGGGTATCATTCACGTAAACGACTGGGTTATGCGAACAAATTTTGCCGGCTTCTTCCTCGCGGCAGGAATGGGCCTTATCGTGGTGCTGTTGGGTTTTGGGGCGCTCAGTCTGGCGGGGCTGGTGGGCTTCGCAGGTGAGGAAATTGAGGCGCAGCCTGGGGTTTGCGGGAATGTGGCTGCCTCAACGAGTCAGTTTATTTCAAATGTCGATACTATAGCTGCTTCTGCTTACGTCCCGACATCTGTGCAAGAAGCTGTAGCCCTAGCAGATGGTGACGCTTTATTTAAAGCAAATTGCGCACAGTGCCACGCGATAGCTGAAAAAGTGGTAGGTCCCGCGTTGATGAATGTTACCAATAGACGCCCCGTTTCCTGGCTTATTCCGTGGATTAAAAATTCTAGTAAGGTCATTGCAGCAGGCGATGATTACGCAATCAAGATTTTCAATGATAATGGTAAACAGCAGATGCCATCCTTCAAGCTCACTGATAAGCAAATAACCAATATTCTGCTTTGGATAAAAACACAGGAACCTAGTATCGTAGTATCTAATTAAGCAGCCGCTACTGCACCAGTACCAGCGCCGAATACGCCGCCACCTCTACCGAGCCGCTGCTCACCACCGCCCCCAGCCCGCGCTGATTAATCGCCAGCCCACGCAGCACCGCCGAGTAATTACCAGCCGGCACGGGCACCGTGGCCGCTTGCCCGGTGCCGTTGAAGAGCACCGTAATGGTCTGCCACTGGTCGCCGCCCGCGTGGTC
>JAKONR010000351.1 GCA_022701825.1 Hymenobacteraceae bacterium
GCATAAAAAGCTATTTCTTAGCGAGTAGCTGTTGCAAATACGCATCGTAGGCGGCTGCGCCGCCGGGGCGGTAGCCGCTGCGCGCTAGCACCTTGCCCTCGGGCGAGAGCAGCACCACGGCCGGAAACGCGCCTTCTTTATTGAGCTGCTCGGCTGCCTGCTCGTTGAGCTTGGTTTGGGCTTTGTCGAGCTGGTTTTTCTTGTTGCGCGGGAAATCGAAACGCGCCAGCACAAACTTGTCTTTAGCAAAGCCCATAAACTCGGGCTGGTCAAATACCTCCTGCTTGAGCTGCATGCAGGGCTTGCACCAGTCGGAGCCCGAAAACACGGCCAGCACCGGCCGTTGGGTGGCCTTAGCCTCGGCCAGCGCAGCGGGCAGCGAGGTTTGCCAGGTGGGAGCGGTAGTTTGGGCCAAGGCGGGCGCGGCGGCCAGCGCCAAGCTGGCAAGCAGTAGCATACGCATAGGGGGAAGGTAGTTAAGCGGTAGTGAATTAATCCTGAAAAACACCTTGGTTATTGCTCCGCTTGCAATAACCAAGGTGTTTGAACGCTCTACGCCGAAGCTCGACAAAAAGTGCGTCTACTGCATGTGCACCCGGAACTGCCACACGTGCTTGTCCAGCTCGTAGCTCAGCTCCTGGAGTTGGTTGGAAGTTACCTCGTCGATTTTGCTGAGGTGGTCGATGCGCTGGCGCACGCGCTTTGCCACGGTGGTGATGCGCTCTGTCATGATAATAAGCACTTGCTTATCTGATAAATAGCCGCCTGGAAACTCGCCCAGGTTGGCCGTGGCGGCCACTACGGCGGTGCGGCCGTCGATGGGGTTGCCCACTTGCAGGACGCGCTCGGCCAGCAGGTCGGCGTACTTGCGGTACTCGTCGGCGTTTTCCTGCAATTTTTCGTGCAGGGGCAGGTAGAGCGGGCCGCGCAGGTTCCAGTGGCTTTGCTTCGAGTCGTGAAATAGCTCCAGCAGCTCTACCACAGTGGCTTGCAGGTCGTCGGTCACGGGCTTGCGCTTGTCGGCCTCTACCGGAATGAGCTGGTCGGCGGCGGGGTTGCGGTAGTCGAGCCGGCCGCTGGGGTCGGCGGGCGGCGTGGGGGCGTTGGCGGGCGCGGCGGTAGCTGGCGCCGGGGCGCGGCGGGTTTGGGCGGCGGCCTGGTGCGAGGCGGCGGCCACTAAAACAGCGGCAAGTAAAACACTGGTTTTCATGCGGTGGTACTGCGTAAAACGGGTAAGTTCGCAGGCTCTTTGAACGCCGCCGCTGCTTAGGGCCACCTTAGCGCTGGCTTAAATTCAGCTTAAAATGCCGGCCACCGGGCCGCTGGCCGCGCCGCGGTCCGGTTTTCTTGCGTTAGTAAAAGTGGCGCTGCCTGTCCGCGTGCCGTGCCGTTTTTAGCCTGTTTTATGCACATACTGGTAGTGGAAGATGAGCCGGGTATTGCCCGGTTTTTGAAGCAAGGGCTAGAGGAAGAAAACTTTAGCGTGGTGGTGGCTAGCACCGGTCCGGCGGGCCTGGCGCTGGCGCTGGCCCAGCCCTTCGACCTGCTGCTGGTCGACTGGATGCTGCCCGGCCTCACCGGCCTGGAGCTGTGCCGCCAGCTGCGGGCCGCCCGGCACGCGGTGCCGGTTATTTTTCTCACGGCTAAAGACACGGTGGCTGACACGGTGGCCGGCTTGCAGGCGGGGGCCAACGACTACATCAAGAAGCCGTTTCACTTCGAGGAATTGCTGGAGCGCGTGCGGGTGCAGCTACGGCCGGCGGTGGGGCCGCCCGAGCGGTTTGGGGTGGGGCCGATAGTGCTCGACGTGGGCACGCACCAGGTGTTTAAGAACGACGAGGAAATACTGCTCACGCAGAAGGAATTTGCCCTGCTCGAATACCTGCTGCGCCACAAGGGCAAGGTGTGCCGCCGCCGCCAGCTCATCGAAAACGTGTGGGACATTCACTTCGAGTACAACACCGGCGTGCTGGATGTGTACATGAACGCGCTGCGTAAAAAGCTGGGCCTCAGCCCTGATGACTACCTGCAAACCATTCGGGGCGTGGGCTACGTGGCGCGGGAGTAGAGGCGGGACACGAGTCATGCTGAGCGGAGCGCAGCGGAGTCGAAGCATCTCTACCTCCACACTAAACCCTTAACGCTTAGAAATGAAGCGGTAGATATGCTTCGACTGCGCTGCGCTCCGCTCAGCATAACGGTATTCAATAGGCTAGCTGCCAAACAATCACCCTACACCCATGAACCTCCGCTTTCAGGACCGCATTGCGCTCTACTTCGTGCTGGCCACGGCCGCGCTGGTGGCGGCGGCCTACGTGGTGGTGTATGGCGTGGTGCACCAGCGCGTGTATGCCGACCTCGACGCCAACCTGCGCTACGAGGTAGCCAAGCACCGGCAGGAAGTGAGCGCGACGGGCCGCACCCTGCGCTTTACCGACCGCGAAGAGTGGGCCGAGCGCGAGCACCGCGAGGTGCAGGTGGACCCGGTTTTTATTCAGATAACCGACTTGCGGGGCCAGCTAATCGACCGCTCGCCCAACCTCAAGGGCGAGCAGCTGCCCTTCGATGCCACGCCGGCCGGGCGCGTGCCCTTCAACTCGGTGCTGCGGGGCAAGGCCATTCGGCAGGCGCAGGTGCAAGTGGCCAGCTCGGCCGGGCCGGTGGGCTACCTGGTGGCCGCCATTTCGGCCGAGGCCGCGCAGCACGTGCTGGCCAGCCTGCGGCTGGTGCTGCTGGGCTCGTTTCCGGTGGTGCTGCTGGTGCTGTTTGGCACGGCGCGCCTGCTGGCCGGGCGCAGTATCGCGCCGCTGGCGGCCATTACGGCCACGGCCCGCCGCATCACGCAAACCAATCTGGCCGAACGCATTGCGCTGCCGCCGCACCCCGACGAGCTGCACGCGCTGGCCAGCGCCATCAACGGGCTGCTGCACCGCATCGAGCAGGCGGTGGCCCGCGAAAAGCAATTCACGGCCGACGCCTCGCACGAGCTGCGCACGCCGCTGGC
>JAKONR010000255.1 GCA_022701825.1 Hymenobacteraceae bacterium
GCCCGACCACCCGCTTGCCACCTGCTTCACCGTGCCCCACCCCGAGTGGGCGGCCCACGCCACCATCTACGAAGTCAACGTTCGGAATTTCACGCCGGAGGGTACATTCAGGGCTTTTGAGGCGCACCTGCCGCGCCTGCAAAAAATGGGTGTAAGCATCGTGTGGCTGATGCCGGTGCACCCCATTGGAGAGGTGGGGCGCAAAGGTTCGTTAGGCTCGCCCTACGCCGTGCGCGATTATTTTGGGGTGAACCCGGAATTCGGTACACTGGATGACTTGCGCCACTTGGTGCAAACGGCGCACGGGCTGGGTATGAAGGTGATACTTGACTGGGTGGCCAACCACACCAGTCGCGACAACGACCTGATTGACCAGCACCCCGACTGGTACCAGCACGACGCCAATGGCCAGCTGGTGCCGCCCGTGGCCGATTGGACCGACGTAGTTGCCTTCGACTACCGCAGCCGCGAGCTGCGTCAGTACATGACCGAGGCCCTTTGCTACTGGGTGCGCGAGGCCGACCTCGACGGCTACCGCTGCGACGTGGCCGGCCTGGTACCCACCGACTTCTGGGATGAAGCCCGCCCCGCGCTCGACGCCCTCAAGCCCGTGTTTATGCTGGCCGAATGGGACGAGCTGTATCCCTCCGGCGGCCTCAGCTGGGAGGAGTTCAACTCCGACACGCGCCTGCTCGAAAAGGCGTTTAACATGAGTTTTGGGCTGCGCCTGCACTACCTGCTCGACCACATTGCGGAGGGCAAAGCCGACCTAGCCGACCTCGACACGTACCTGGCCGCCGAGCGTGAGAAGTACCCGCCCAGCGTGTACCTCATGCACTTCACCAGCAACCACGACGTGAACAGCTGGGACGGCACCGAGTACGAGCGCCTCGGGCCGCTGGCGCTGCCCTTCGCCGTGCTCACGACGCTGCTGCCGGGCATGCCTATGCTCTACTCGGGCCAGGAAGCGGCGCTGAAAAAACGACTGGAATTCTTCGAGCGCGACACGATAGACTGGCAGGATTTTCCGTTGCAGGACTTCTACACCAAACTCTTGCAGCTCAAAAAACGCCACCCCGCCCTGCGCAACGGCGACCCCGCCAGCCGCTTCCAGCGCCTGAGCGGGCCGGCCGGCCTCTACGGCTTCGTGCGCGAAAAGAACGGCTCGGCCGTGCTCGTCGTTATCAATACTACGGCCGGGCCGCTGGAGCTGCCGGGCCAAAAAACGGCCATTAATCCCCAAAAAGGCTTGTTCGACGTGTTCAGCGGCGAGCAGCTGACGCTGGCGCAGCCCAAGGCGCGCACCGTGCCCGCCCACGGCTACCGCGTGCTGCGCACCCGCGACTAGCCAGGCAGTAGCTTGGACTACAAAGTCCAAGCTACATTTCCCCTCATCCATGCCCTACGTTTTTCTCTTTCTCGCCATCATCAGCGAAGTCATTGGCACTTCCGCCCTGGCGGCTTCGCAGCAGTTTACCCGGCTCGGGCCCAGCCTCCTCACGGTGGCGGGCTACGGCCTGGGGTTTTACTTTTTCAGCTTCGCGCTCAAGGCCATTCCGATGGGCGTGGCGTACGCCATCTGGGGTGGCGTGGGCATCGTGCTCGTCACGGTCATTGGCTTCGTTTTTCTCAAGCAAAAGCTCGATTTTCCGGCCCTGGCGGGCATCGCGCTCATCGTAATCGGGGTGCTTGTAATGCAGCTTTTTTCGAAGACGATTTCGCATTAATCCAGTAGTAGCATCGCCGTGCATAGTTGGGCTACGAGCGCTTCTACTTCCACTTTATGCAGCAACAAGTATTTGCCGTAACGGGCAACAAAATAGCTTCTATGCTGGCCGGCGAGACGGCTTTTCTGTTTTCCAGCCAGCGCTTTACCTCTACCGAGGAATTTCGGGCCGCCTGGGACAAAAAGCTGTCGCTAGCCACGAAAGTTGAGGTAAAATACGACGCCATCAAGTCAATACACAAAGATGACGACGACGCGGCTATTCTGATTAAATACAAAACGTTTTTAGGTATTACTACCGACTGCCAGTTTTCGTTTGACGATGCTGGAGCCTACCCGGCTTTCTTTACCTTTCTGCAAAAGGACAGGTATTTTACCAAGCAGGAGGAAAAACTGACCCCTCTCAAATCCATCGTCAATTACCTCATCGGCATCGTGGCCGCGCTGGCGCTCACCGCCTTTAGCTATTCGCAAGCCCTAGACATCGCGCAGGGTACCGTGGAAGACCCGACCAATCACAAACAAGAAATATTTAACCTTGTTGTCGGCTTTTTGGGCACCAACGGGGTGCTGGCGGTTGGGGCTTTGCTGCTGGCCTACCTGGGCTATAAGGCCTGGGCGCGGTGCACCAACCCGCCAAATCGCCTCCGGTTTTTGCCGCCAAATGCCTAAGCTGACCAAAGACAAGAAAGGCCTTCCACGCTGGCGTGGAAGGCCTTTCTTGTGAAGTAGCAAACCCTAAAATTACTCAGCCAGCTTCGGGGCTCGCCAGGTGTTGTTGCCCTTGTTCACGTCGGGCAGGATGTTGGTCGGGTTCAGCACCACCGTGCTCAGCGGCGAGGTCGTGTTGGCGCGGAAGGTCCAGGTGCCGCCGCGCTGCCAGATTTCGACGGGCAGGCGCACGGTGGTTTTCTTGCCGTTGCTTTCCGTGATTTCGGCCGTTACGGGCATGGCCGCCTGGCTCTTGTTTTCGATGGTGATGAGCGCGCCCTTCGTGGGGTCTTGGTTTACGTAGGCTACCGAATTTACGGCCTGGTCGAGCAGCCAATTCTCAAAAAACCACTCCTGGTAAAACCAGCTCAGGTCTTCGCCCGCCACCTCGTTCATGGTGCGGAAAAAGTCGCGCGGCTGCGGGTGCTTGAAGGCCCAGCGCTTGATGTAGGTGCGGAAGGCGTAGTCGAAGCGCTCGGGGCCCAGGATTTCCTGGCGCAGCAGATACATCCCGTAGCCGGTTTTGGAGTACGCCGCGTAGCCCAGGTTGCGGCTCTGCGTCACGTCGGGCACGGTGTAGGGCACGTCCATGTTGGCCACCTGCGGGTAGAGCGTGTTGAGCGGCGCTATCGATTTCACCACGTCGCCCTGGTCTTTGTACTCGCCATTGTTGAAGTTCTGGCTGCTCAGGATGTTGATGAAGGTGTTGAACCC
>JAKONR010000352.1 GCA_022701825.1 Hymenobacteraceae bacterium
TCGGTGCTGGGCCGCTCGGCCAATGGCGTCCTGCTGGGCCTGTGGCTGCTGGGCGTGGTGGGCTCGGTGGCGGCGGGCTTGCAGGTGGCCCGCGACTTTCAGGCCCGCGGCACCTACAACACGGCCATTCGCCTGGACACTACGCCGGGCCGCGGCATCGTGCTCGACTCGCGCCAGGTAGAAGACCACACCGAGTGGGTTAACCTGAAAGTGGCCCTCGCCGATAGCGGCAAGGCGCCTTATGTAGAAGAAGAATTCCGGGCCAATGGCCGCACCGAAGAAGCGGCCCGCCTCACGGCCCAGCAAACGATGGTGTACAACATCGAGCAGCGCGATTCTACCATCACGTTTGATGAAGGCTTCCGCCTGAAAGACAGCGCGCCCTACCGCAACCAGAAACTGAGCGTGCGGCTATACCTACCCCTCGACAAAGTGTACCGCCTCACGCCCACTTTCGTGCGCCTGCTCGATGACGACGACTTCACCAGCGGCAAGCGCCCCGACCGCGACCGCGAAAACGACCGCTCGTACCGCGCCCGCTTCACCCGCGAAGGCAAATTTCAGTGCCTCGACTGCCCGGCCTCGGACGATGAGAGCGCCGACAATGACGACGACAACGACGGCGACGAGGTAGTAAACATCGACGCCGACGGCACCAAAATGAAGGTGCGCGTGAACACCGACGGCGACGAGCCCACGGTGCGCATCAGCACCAGCGCGCCCAATTTTAACACCGACCCCGCGCACTACGGCACCGGCCGCAAAACGCTCAGCAGCGGCGATGATTTCAACGAAATTGAGGCAGCCGGTGTGTTTCGGGTGCTGGTGCGCCAGGGCGACGGCTACAAAGCCGAAGCGGCGGGCCGTAGCGGCGACCTCGACGACGTGCGCCTCGAAGTGCGCGGCGACCGGCTCATCATCCGCAATCGCCGCAACAACGGCCTGTTTTCGGCCTTCGGCAACCACCGCGACCCGATACTGGTAACCGTGACGCTGCCGAGCCTCAAGCGCCTGGAGCTGAGCGCCGCCTGCCAGGCCGACGTGAGCGGCTTTCGCGACGACGACCTGCGCGTGAACGCTTCCAGCGCCGCCTCGGCCCGCCTGAATGTGCATGTGCCGCACCTCGAAATCGACCTCAGCAGCGCGGCCCACGCCGAGCTCAGCGGCTCGGCCAACGAGCTATCGGTAGACGGCTCCAGCGCCAGCTCGCTCAACGCCCTGGGCTTGCGCGCCGGCACGGCCTCGGTCGACCTCAGCAGCGGCTCCGAAGCCAGCGTGCGCGCCACCGACCTGCTGAAAGTAGACCTCAGCAGCGGCAGCCAGGTGAAATACGCTGGCAACCCCGGCCGCATCGAGAAAGACCTCAATAGCGGCAGCTCGCTCGAACAAGTGAAGGAGTAATACTGCTTCCTAAAAACAGCCAAAAAGGGGAGGTAGCGCGGTTCTGCTGGCCAGCAGAACCGCGCTACCTCCCCTTTTTGGCTGCTCAAAACACACGCTACACTATGGTTTCCACAGCAGCGCCACTCCTAGCGTGGCGCCAACGTACCAAGCCCGGCCCGAATAGCTGTTGCTGGTGAAGTAGTAGACGCCACCGGTCATTGGCAAATAGCTGGATAGGCTGTACGTTTCCGTCGACCGCTGCACCCGCCCATCGATAGCCAGTGTAAAACGGTTTTTTTGGACGCCTACCTCCAGGTACGGGAGCAGGCCGCTGGGGTAGGCATTCAACAGATAATCTATCTGTTGAAGCTGCTGGTTGGAGCTATAGTAAAGCAGAGTTGCTTCCTGGCTGCCGAGCGCCCCCGGCACGGTAATGCCCGTGCCGACGAAGAAATGTTGCTCTTGCCGGGTATTGGCCCAGAAATACCGGCCGCCAAACCGCAGCTCCAGCACGGTAGCCTGATTGTTTAGCTGGGCCGTGAGGTTGGGGCTGGCAGTAGCAAGCTGTTCGCGGCGGCCGATGCGCGTGAGCGTCGCGCTCACGTGCACAGCAAAGCGGCGGCCCGGCGTAGACACATCGGCAAACACGCCCCCGATAGGGTGCACCGCTCCATCCAAGTTGTAGCCGTCGAGCATGGCGCCGGGTTTTTCGGCCCGTAGCAGGCACGAGTTGTAACGGCCGCCCGCCACAAGGCCCACCGCGTAGCCCCCAATACGCTGGTACGTAGCCGGCCGGTACTCGATGCCCGGCTGGAGGGGCGCGGCGCACTGCCGGTTGTACGCCTGCACCACTTTTACTAGGGCCGGCGTTTGAAAGGTGCCAATGGCCTGCGCCGCGGCCGGGCAGTCGCCAAAATACTGCGCCAGCTCGGTCCGGTAGTTGTTGCCGTCGGCCACTTGGGCGTGGCCTTCCTGCTGGCGCAGGTAGTTGCGCGCAGCCAGCTCCAGCACGGGCTGGCTGGGGCGCCGCACAAAATAGTGGGGCACTGCATTCACAACCGTGTGCAGCAGGCTGGCGGGACCATCCACCAGCACCTCAGCCAAAAACGTTTCGGGCTGGGGGTTGCGCGGCAGCGCATTAGAAAGCATGGGCAGCGCCGTTTGGGCGGCGCGGTCGAGCGGCAGGGTTTCGTAGCGAAAATAACGGCCTCGTGCCAGCCGAAACGCCCGCACCTCGGCGCCGCTCAGCGTGGTGATGGCGGCCCCCGGCGCCGCCCGAAACCGCACGCGCGTGGGAGCTTCCTCCCAGTCATCGTCTTCTACCTCACCGCGTAGCGTGTCGCCCTGCATGGGCAGCACCCAGCCCGACCGAAATGCCTGCGCCCGCGCTTGTGTGCAGGCCAAGGCTATCCCGATACTCAGCAGTATATGTTTTTTCATGGTCCAAAACTACTTCCCGCAGGCCCCGGCGGCACCAGCTACCCGCCTATCTGCTTGGCTTTGTAGCCCTCTTTGAGCAGCACTTCGAGCACCTTGGCCCGAAAGTCGCCCTGCACCACTACTTCGCCGTCTTTGGCGCTGCCGCCCACGCCGCACTTGGTTTTGAGAAGCTTACCCAGGGTTTGCAGGTCTTCGTCGCGGCCCACGAAGCCGGTTATGAGCGTGACTTGCTTGCCGCCGCGCTGCTTTTTATCGAGCTGCACGCGCAGTTGCTGCTGCTGGGGCGGCAGCGTGGTAGCGGCGGTTTCGGCAGGGGTTTGGTAGCTGAAATCGGGGTTGGTGGAGTACACCACGCCCTGGCGCTGGTCTTTTTTCATAAAGACAAATTACGCGGCGGCCGGCTCTTTGGTGAGGGCCGCCTGAATGCCGTCCCAAAAGGCTACGCGGGCGGCCATGCCCTGCTGGGCTACCTCGGCGGCCTGCTGCCAGCGCTGCGGGTCGGTGCCGCAGAGGTCGCGCACCATCTGGTGGGCCAGCGGGGCGTGGTGGTCCTCATCGAGCTCGATGTGGCGGTTGAGATAATAAATAAACGTATCGAGCTGGCCGGGAAAGCGCTGCCCCAAATCGGCCACCAGGTGCCGGAACATATCGGGGATAACATCTTCGCGCCCAAACGTGAACGCCGACGCCACGGCATGCGGCTGCCCGGCCGCAATCACGGCGAAGGTGTGCTTCACAAACTCCTGCACGGCGGCGGGGGCCTGCGCGGCGGCCAGGGCCGCGGGCACGCTGGCACCGTCGGCCAGGGCGGCGAGCAGGCGCTCGGCGGGCGCGGTGCTAGCCCCGGCCTCACGCATGGCGCGCAGGTACAGCTCGAAGTGGCTGGTGGCGCGGCCTTCGGGGTCGAGGTCGGTTTCTTCTTCCAGCACTATCTCGTTGATGAGGCGGCGCGTGGCGGGGTTGCCGGTGGGCACCCACGGCAACGTGGTGCAGGTGAGGTCGCGCTGCAAGGCTTTGAGCAACGACATAAAATCCCAGACCGCAAAGACGTGGTACTCCATAAATACCCGCAAATCGGCCAGCGAGTGAATGCGGTAGTACAGCGGGTGCTCGACCAGTCGCTGCCGCGCCGGCTGAAGCTGCGTTTGCAATTCCTTGATGAAGTCCTGAGCCATTTTCTTCTACTTAAAATCAGCTAATGTTGGTGGTACTGGCTTAACAGCCGGGCGCGGCAAACAGCTTATGGCCTGCCAAAAACCCAGGCCGCGCAGCAGCTTACGGCTGGCGCCGCCAGTCGGATTGCCGGCCTCCTCTCCTGCCCCGCTACACGGCCACTTCCAGGGCCAGCGGCAGCAGGTCAAACTCAAACTCGGTGGCGTGGCCCAGGTAGTCGCCATCGGCGTGGCAGCCGATGGGCGCGGCGGCGCGCACGGTGGCGTGGCTGGTGTGGCTGTAGGCCGCGCCGCCGGTGCGCGGCAGCGTGCCCAGGGCCATGCCCAGCATCACTTGCACGGCGCGCCAGGGCGGCAGCGCGTCCATGAGGCACATGTCGAGCAGGCCGTCTTGCAGGTTGGCGTCGGGCGCGATGTAGGCGTTGTTGCCGTACTGCGAGGCGTTGGCAAAAGCCAGCACGTAGCAGTCGGTGGCGAGGGCTGCGCCGTTGGTTTCGACCACTATCGGCACCGGCTCAAAGGTGCGGTACTCGCTGAAGGTCACGCGCATGTACGTGCTCAGCCCGCGCGAGCCGGCCTGGGCAAACTGCTGGCTCACCCGCGCATCAAACCCCAGCCCGGCGGTGCAAAAAAACGGCCGGCCATTCACTCGCCCCACGTCCATGCGGCTGAAGGTGGGCTGGCGCAGGCGGCGCAGGGCACGGCCCAGGTTCAGGGGCACTTTGAGGTGGCGGGCCAGGCCATTGCCCGAGCCGCGCGGCACGATGCCCATGGCCGTATGCTGCTGGTGCAACAGGCCTTGGCCTACCTCATTCACGGTACCGTCGCCGCCCACGGCCACTACCACGCGGCAGCCCGCCTGGGCAGCGGCCCGCGCCAGCTCGGTGGCGTGGCCGGGGCCTTCGGTGGGGCGCAGCACGTAGTCGCCCTGGGCGGCCGAGCCAAAATGCTGGGCTAGCAGGGCCGGGAAATCGGCCTTGCGGCTGGTGCCCGCCGTCGGATTAAAAATGAAACAAGTGCGCGGCATACTTCTCGGCGCCGCCCTCGGGCGACTATTCAAGCAAGACAATAAAAAAGGCCTGCCTAGCAGGCAGGCCTTTTTTTAATGGTTAATTGTTAAGGGTTAGTTGTTAATGCTAAATAATTGCCAGGCACTCATTCAGCATTAATCCTTACTAATTAACCATTTGCAATTAAACTAACCGTTCATTTTCTCGCCCAGCTTCTGGATGAGGTCGGCGGTGCGGGTCGAGTAGCCAAACTCGTTGTCGTACCAGCCCACTACCTTCACCAGCGTGCCGTTGGTCGAGGTCAGCTGCGAATCGAAGATGCACGAGTGCGGGTTGCCCACGATGTCGATGCTTACCAGCGGGTCGGTGCTGTACTCCAAGATGCCTTTCATGGGGCCTTCAGCGGCCTTTTTGATGGCTTCGTTGATTTGGTCCTTGCTGGCTTCGGTTTTCAGAATCACCGTCAGGTCGGTAGTCGAACCGTCCGGAATGGGCACGCGCATGGCGATACCGTCGAGCTTGCCTTTCAGCTCGGGCAATACCAAGCCCACGGCTTTGGCGGCGCCGGTGCTGGTCGGGATGATGCTGTAAGCAGCGGCGCGGGCGCGGCGCAGGTCCTTGTGGGGCGCGTCTTGCAGGTTTTGGTCCGAGGTGTAGGCGTGCACCGTGGTGATGTAGCCTTTCTCGATGGCGAAGGTATCGTGCAGCACTTTAGCCATGGGAGCCAGGCAGTTGGTGGTGCAGCTGGCGTTCGAGATGATGGTCTCGTCGCCGGTCAGTGTGTCCTCGTTCACACCAAGTACTACGGTCGGGATGTTGCCGGTAGCAGGGGCCGAAATCACGACTTTTTTGGCACCCGCCGTGATGTGCTGGCCGGCGCCGGCCTCATCCACGAAGCGGCCCGTCGATTCGAGCACCACGTCTACGCCCATATCTTTCCAGGGCAGCAGCTTGGGGTCGCGCTCGGCGAGGGCGGCAATGCGCTGGCCGTTTACGGTGAGGCTCTCGTCGTCGTAGCTCACGGTACCGTCGAAGCGGCCGTGTACGGAGTCGTACTTGAGCAGGTGCGCGAGGGTTTTATTATCGGTCAGGTCGTTGATAGCCACAATCTCCACGTTGTCGCGCCCGAGCAGCGACTTGAAGGTGAGGCGGCCAATGCGGCCGAAGCCATTAATGGCGACTTTAATTTTTGCCATGGTGTTGGGAAAAATGGAAG
>JAKONR010000266.1 GCA_022701825.1 Hymenobacteraceae bacterium
CACCCGGCGTACCTGCCGAAACCGTGACGCTGCCCATGCCATTGCCATCGAAGAGGTAGAACGTATCCAGTTGGTAGCTATGCCCCAGGTCGACGTAGAAGCTGAAGGGGTATTCTTCCGGATTATAACTCGGTATCCAGCCCTCGGTTGCAGGCGAGCTGATAGCCCCCTCCTCGTTGTACGATTCGGGCTGGTCGAAGAGCTTGAAGGGGTCGTCGCGGCCCGCCTCGTTGACTAGCATGGCCCGGCTTACCGTGATTTTGGCGCGGGAGTAAGCGGGCGCGGCCTGGGGAAAAGCGGCCAGGGTAGCGTTGATAAGCTGAATATTCTTCATGCAAGCAGGTTATTTTAAGGTGAGGCCCACTATGCTGGGGGCATTGGTGCTGGGAGTAGTGCTGATGTAGAGCTTGGCCCCGGCCGCCAGCTCGGCATCGGTGAGCGCCGCCAGCTGCGCATTGGCCTGGCTCAGAGTCTGGTTTGGAGCTCCGTACTGGCGGGTGCCGGTGCGCGTATTTTTGTCGAGCTGGTACGTAATCGCCGTGGCGTTCAGGTCCAGCACTTCGTCGGCCAGGGTGTAGCGGGCCGGCAGGGGCAGTTCGGCCACGCGGGCGGCGGGGGTGCTGCTAATTTGCAGGTACTGGCCTTGCTCGCAGTTAGCCGTTGTGCCGGTGCCGCCTGGAGTAGACCCGCCAGTGGCGGCCGGGCGGAAATCTTCTATCAACAACCCCGCTTCCCATACGCCGGCCGGCACAACCGTATCGCCATAGATGCGCACCGTAGCCACGGGCGATTGATTGGCCGTCAGCGCGTAGGCCGGCAGCATCCCGAGCACGGTCACATCCGTCAGCTCGAGAATGGCCCCCGCCCCCACCTGAAAACCAGCCCGGGCCTGGGCCGCCCGCAAATCCAGTATTCCCCCATACATTTCCAGGCGCCCGCTGTTCACCACACCCGCTGCGGCATTGGCCGTCACCTTTACATCACCGCGTTGAACGGCCTGGCCACCATTGACCAAAAAACCGGTGCAGGCCCGCCCCAGGGTCAGCGTGCCTTCGTGCTCGCAGTAGGTGCCAGCGATGATGCCCCCGATACCCCAAAGGGCTTCGCTGTAGATGTTACCCCGGTGATACAGCCGCGCACCTGGTAGGTAAATGGCCGACGGCGTTGCGAAGTTCTCATGGCCGTCTACCCCGGTGTGGATGTGCAGGTCGTACACGCGGTAATCCAGCGTGTCGCCCTGGAACCAGCCAATGCCCCAGGTACCGTAGTGCGAGTTGTAGATGGTGGCGTTGCGGCCATTGACGACCCCCGTGCCCCCGATAAGGGTGATGCCATCGGACGTTGCCAGGGTATCGATATCGAAGCCCCCGGTATCGTAGTTTACCCCGCGCGGAATGCGCACCTGCTCGCCATTGGCACTCGCGACGTTGGAGCCAACGATACCCGGCAGGTTCGCGTTGGTAATCTGCTGCACCGTATCGCCCGGCTGCGCGGCGGCGAGCGCCATTTTCAGCCCGTCTGCCGCCGGGTTTTCAACCGTGCCCAGGCCCGTGTAGAATAAGCGCTCGCGGGTAGCAGACACCACGCGAATAGCCCTGATTTTCTTTTCGTTGGCCGGCAGGTCAGCTGCGGTCACGAACGGGTTGGCCGCGCTCGGGCTGGTAGTAGCCCCCCGCACGGCGGCCAGCTGGTCGGTCGTCAGGCCCGAGTCGGACAGCTGCGCGTAGCCCGAGCCCGACCAGCGGTACTGCTTGTTCGTATCGAGCGTCACGTACACTTTGCCCGCCTCGCCACTGGTTGGCAAGGCCGCGTAAGTGGTTGCTTCCAGGATGTCGTCTACATAGCTGGGTAGCTGCGCGCTGGGCACCCGGCCGCCGGCATCGAGGTCGGCTTTCTGCGCCGCAACGAGCGCCGCCTGCTGCTCGTGCGCAATCAGCTCAGTAGCTAAGCTCTTGAGTACACTATTCAGGCCGCTTGCAGTGGTTTTGCCAGCCGGGCCGTCAGAATGCACCGCAGCGTCTATTTCAGTGGTGAGTTGCTTGATGTCTTTAAATGACATAATGAGAGGAGTAGAATGTATAGAAGCGTAATAGAAACTTTACTTTGTGCTAGAGCAAAGCAGTAGCTTCTCTCGTCTTGGCTTAGTTGACGTACCTGATACAGTGGTCTTGCCTGAGCCTAAAGCGAGTAGCGCGAAGCTTAATTTTCTGGCTTGCCCTTGCTAAAACAAGTCAACACCGTTACTATCGACGCGGCAAGGCATTCCGCACTTAGGAAGTAAGACGGATGCTGATTGGTAAAGCTCACTAGTGTTATTTCGGCGGCAGCTTAAGAACTACTCAGCTGTTACCAGCAGTGATGACGCGTGTCAAACTCGGCCAGCAGTTGACAGACACGTAATCGTCGATTTTTTGCCCGAAATACACGAGTATTGCGGGTGCTGCTAGTCAGCCTTACACTAGCTCCATTCGGTACTCCTGCTACTAGCGTTGAAAGCTGCTGTAATTAATAAATTCAAAATACTGGTTAGCAGTATTCTGTAAAAAATACACTTGCGTTCAGAACAGATGTTAACTGTAAGCTGCCGCAAAACGGCAGCCGGTAGTGCGTAGAGAAAGGCGTGCTATTCACTGCCTGACGACTGAGCAATGAAAAAAGGACGATTCAGCGAGGCTCGGACGATGGCCATTCGGTAACAGGGTGGCCCAGCTGGCGCGCGCGCATGTGCCATGACGCACCTGTGCAGCAGGCCCTGCGGGCAGTAAGTGGGCGCTCCCGGGCTGGGGATGCTGGAAGCTTCCTCACCGCTTGCGCAAGAATGGGGTGGTAATCGACCATAAACGCATCCTACGCATTTGCCGGGCCCGGGCGCCGAACCTGCCTCGCCGTCTGAAAAAGCGTGTGCCCGCCCGCGTGAAGCCTCTGGTGGAGCCCGCGACGGCCCCTGCACGTGCGCGAGGCCAGCAGTCGCCAACTGCCGCGCAACGGTACGAGTGAGGGCGGCCCCGCGCCGCTGCGCCCGGACTCGCGTTCAGCCGCGCCCGGTTGGGTGAGTGGCGTGAGCAGCAAAGTATTGCCCGGCACGGGAGGTAAACTGCCTAGGTCAAACGCTTGCGTGGCTCGTTTCACCGCGAACTGCTCGCCGTCCAGCTGTTTCGGGTATTGGCCCGGGTGGGCTGGATGGGGGAGGAGTGGCGGCTTGCCTACAACATCCACCTGCCCCGGCAGGCCTTGAGTTTTATGACGCTATTCGACTGTAGACAGGCGGCATAGCCTCTGCTCACCACTGGCTTATCGAATAGGAAAGCCTCCACGAAGAGCAGAACCCCGTGGTAGAGGCTGCGGGCCAGTTGCAGGAAGGCCCCGCCGGGCACGACCAGCGAGGCCAGCAACAGGGGTACGGCCTTGGCGGCCACGGCCAGCACCTGCTGCTGCACGAAGTCCAGGGCCTGGGCGCGCAGGCCCTGGGCGTGGGCACTGATGGCCAGCCAGGCGGCCTGGGGGCCGTGCTGCCAGAGGGTGAGGGCCACGCCGCCCACTTGCGTGAGCACCTGTTGCAGGCGCTCGGTCGCTGGCGCAGGCGGCGCAGCATGGCGGTCTTGGTCAGGTCGAAGACTTGCAGCAGCAGGTCAATAAGGCCAGCCAGGTCGAGGCGGGCGGGCAGGTGCAGGCCGGCGTTAGCCAGGCCGCCGAGCAGCCAGTCTTGCCCAGCGGCCAGCAGGTGGCGCGGGCCGTGGGCCAGGAAGGCGGCAAAGCCACGCTGGCCGGCGGCGACGAGATTGGTGAGGAAGGGCAGGGGGTGGCGCAGGATGCGCAGCAAGAGGTCGCCGCCCTGGTCGAGGGCGTTGAGCACGGGGGCGGCCTGCTCGGGGCCAAGCACGGCGGTCACGAGCCAGCGCAGCAGGGCGGCCTCGGTGCGCACCACGAAGCGGGCCACGTCCAGGCCCAGCGCGAGCCAGGGCTGGGCCAGGCGCTCGGCGGCGGCCAGCGGGGCGAGCAGGTCGCGCAGGCCCAGGGCGCGCAGCTGGGTCCAGGTCTGGGTCAGCACCTGGGTGAGGCGGGGGCCGGTGAGCTGGTGGGTGGCGAGCTGGTGGGCGAGCCAGGCGGGCAGCTGGGCCAGGGCGGGGCCGGCGGCTGTCAGCTGCTGGAAGCAGGCCTCCCCGTCGGGCAGCAGGCCGACCAGGGTGCGGGCCAGGGCCCGGGGGGCGGCGGGGGTGGGACGGCCGGTGAGCGGGTCGTGGCCCAGGGCGTGGGCCAGCAGCTGGTAGGGGGCCTGCTGCTGGGCGGCGTGGGCCAGCGCGGCCACGGCGGGCGCGAGCGCTGGGGGCACGGCGGCCAGCAGGGCCGGGGCGGGGGCGGCGCGAATGAGAAAAGCAGGCAATTCGCCCGCTCTACCAGAAGTCCATTCTGACAGAGTGGGCGAATTGCCTGCCTCCATACGCTGC
>JAKONR010000309.1 GCA_022701825.1 Hymenobacteraceae bacterium
AGGCTTGCACGTATTTGAGCTGCTCGGGGAAGCGCTTGGGGTCGCCGGCGGCGTCGAAGGCCTCGGCGGCCAGGATAGCGCTGGCCTGGTGGTGGCCGTGGCCGGCGCGGGCATCGGGCGGGAAGCGCGTGAGGAGCACGTCGGGCCGCTGCTGGCGGATTATCCACACCACGTCGGCGAGTACCTGCTCGTGGTCCCACACGCTGAGCGCCTCCTGCGAGGTTTTGCTGAAGCCGAAGTCGTTGGCCCGGGTGAAGAACTGGTGCGCCCCGTCGATGCGGCGGGCCGCCAGCAGCTCCTGGGTGCGGATAACGCCCAGCTGCTCGCGCAGCTCGGGGCCGATGAGGTCCTGGCCGCCGTCGCCGCGGGTGCAGCTGAGGTAGCTGGTTTCGAGCTGACGGCCGCCCGCGAGGTAGGCCAGCAGGCGGGTGTTTTCGTCGTCGGGGTGCGCGGCGATGTACATCACCGAGCCCACCACGTTGAGCTTTTTCAGGCCCAATAAAATTTCGGACGAGGTATAGATTTTGGGGGCCTGGGCTTTACCCGGCAACCAAAAACCAGAAACCAGAAACCACAGAAGGCCCAGGCGGGCGGTGCGCAGAAATCGAAGCATAGGGCGTAAACCAATTCGGGCCGTGAAGCTCCCGATTATTTGCTGATTGGCACAAGTTTTTACTAAAAAACCCGCGTATTTCGCTAAGAAAGGCATCTTGTGCCAGCGGCACCTTTAGGTTTCAGTAGCTATTTAGTTAAATACCGGGGGCAATTTTAGCTTTTGCCCCCGCTCCTTTCAGCCCCCGCTATTGCCAGCCCACCCAACACGGCCTGGCTGTGGCTCCAGCGCCCCAGCATCCGCATCCTGAGCAGCAGCTTCGCCGCGCCGCTGGCCATCAGCCACGCCGTTAAGTCGCGCCTGTGTCTGAAGAGCCCCAAGTTTCAGCGCCTCTTCCCCGGTCACGTCGAGTTTCAGGACGACCAGGACGGCAAGACCGACTACCGCAATACGGCCCTGGGCCAGCGCTACACCACCAGCACCGGCACCGGCGGCACGATGGGCAACCACGCCGACTTTATCATCATCGACGACCCGCTCAACCCACAGGCCGCCATCAGCGAGGCCGGCCAGGCTGCCGCCAGCGCCCACCTCAAGACCCTGGCCACCCGCAAGACCGATAAGGCGCGCACAGTGACGATTCTGGTGATGCAGCGCGTGCACGAGAAGGACCCCGCCGGCGAGTGGCTGGCCAGCGGCCGGCCCCTGCGCCACATCTGTCTGCCCGGCGAGCTGACTAAAGATGCCAAGACGGGCGAGGTCGGCCAGCAGGTGCGCCCGCCCGAGCTAAAAACCCACTACGTCGACGGGCTGCTCGACCCGCAGCGCCTGACGCGCGCCGCGCTGCAAGGACTACAGCTGACGCTGGGTAACTATGGCTACGCTGGGCAGGTGCAGCAGCTCACGGCGCCCGACGAGGGCGGCCTGCTGAAGAAAGCCTGGTTCTCGGTCAGCAGCATGGAGGCCTTCCAGTCCCTAGCCAGCCGCGGCGGGGGCGTGTGGCTCTTCGATGCCGACACGGCCTACACTGCCGACCAGCGCAATGCCCCCAGCGCCCTGCTGGCCAGCTGCTACCTCGGCCAGACGCTCTACGTGCGGCTGGCTACCGAAATGTGGCTGGAGCTACCCGAGTTGAAGAAGCGCCTGTCCGAGTTGGTGAACGCTCACGGCTACACCCGCATGAGCAAGCTACATGTGGAGCCCAAGGCCTCGGGCAGAAGCGTGGTGCAGGAGCTGCGGGCCATCAGCCAACTCAATGTTGTGGAGGCCCCAACGCCGACCGGCAGCAAGCTCGAGCGGGTCAACAGCATTTCCCCTTTCCTCGAAGCCGGCCGCGTGGTGCTCATCGACGGGGGCTGGAATGAGGCCTTCATCAGTCAGTGCGCCAGCTTCCCCAACGCCGCGCACGACGACATGCTCGACTGCCTCTGCCAGGCCATCGCCCGCTACAACCTCAAGCCCCGCCGCCGGGGCGCACTCTCCTCCGTCATCCAGGTCGGTGGTCGGTGAATTGACTTACATCCTAAATAACAGCATCCACCTTTTTTCTCCTTTTTATGCATGAATCCCTTATGACCTCGCAGGAGGCGCTAGCCTTATTACGATGAGCAGTAAGCCTACCTCGAAGGCCTGACTGCGGAGAAGGCTCCTACCTTCCTTATCGAAGCCGACCCGGATGGTTCTGATGAATCTATCTCGCTAATCTTCATCAAAGAAGACAGTCTTGCGCGCATCAAAGAAGTGCTGCTTACTGAGCTGCGTCGTAGCCGGGAGGAATTGAAAAACGACTTGGCAGATGGCACTATACCTACCCACTACGCCCAAGCATCATGTCAAAATTCGTAAACCCTGCTGCCCCTGCCAATCAGCCTGTCCAACAACTTGCGCTACCCACCTCGTGGGCCGAGTTCACCCTCGGTCAATACCTAGCCGCGAATCCTGACGCGAGCGCCGCCAAAAAAAAGCTTTTAGAAGTGGGGCGGCACCCCCACAAAAAAAGCCCCGCCAGCAACGGCAGGGCTTTTTTATTCGCCGAACAAATTAGGCAAAATCCATTTCGGCCAGCTCACGCCCGACGGCCCGCACCCCTTCCAGAATGCGGTTAGTTTGCTTGGCGCTGGCTTTCTTCTGCCCGCCGATGTACTGCGCCAGCAGGCTTTGCGACATACCCACCTTGCCCGTCAGGGCTGAGGCGTTAATTACTTTGTAGAACTCAAAAAACTGGGGTAGGTCGAGCTTTATTTTCAAGTCTGCTTCCGTGGCCGACTTGCCCTCAGCAGCCAGTTGCCCGTTGCAGGCGGCTACCATGTTGGATTTTAGTTCGACTAAGGTTATGGAAGAAGTTGAAAGGTTATATATTTTATACTATCTTTAAACTATTCTTCAACTAATCATCAATACTATGGCGTACGACAAGAAATATTTGGAGGATGCTGATAAGCGACGTGAACAAAGAAATAGTGCTTCTACCACAGGCGGGGCATCAAAACTAGTAGCCTCTGGCAAAGACGCCCTACCGTCTAGTTACGGACAACGCGCACCGGTAGGCCTTCACTCAAGTCAAGTCAAGGCACCTGCATCAAAAATATCTCCACAAAAGGAGAGCATTCATAGTGATTTTATTGATGAAATAAAAGGATGCACACGTGAAACCCTTGAGAAGCTAAGCAAGTTACTAGAAGACTTAACCCCAGAAGAGGTTAGGAAAGGATTGGACCCACTTATTCGTAGGTTTCTAAAAGGTAATGGGGTTACAAAAACACCAGAATCAGCAGAAATAAAAGGGTACATAGACACATTGATAGAGGCTATCAAAAAAGTCAAAATCAATGTAGTATTCAAAATCAATGATGGTGCAGCTAAAGCAGAAACAAGGGTTCCACCACTTATTAAATTTCCAGGTTTTCTCAATCAGTCTGGCTCTGGAATGAGCTTAGCGAGTATCGACCTTGCTCAACGAGGAAAAGTCACTGAAAAATCTCCGGATGGAATCCAATATTTACCCAATACTGAGACAAGCAAGGATACGCCTCTATACAAAGAGCTTTTGCAAAAGCGTACATTTACGTTACTGCACGAGTTAACGCACAGTGCGCTAGCCACTCTTGATAAAACAGATTCAATTTCAGGAAATGCGACTACTGCCCACAAGTTGGAAGCGGTAGGAAGTTTAAAGAAACCGATACCTAGCGTTGCTAATTATGCTGTTAATGCAGATTCATGGACAGTTTTTATTTTTAAAGCCCTTGATGTACTACAAAAAATAAAAACCGAGAAACAGAAGAATATGCAAGCAGAATCCTCTTCTGGAATATCAACAGATGGAGATTAAGCACGGGGCTTTTTCATAAACACATTTAGTCACATACCACAAAATAGCTGCCCAGCGCATAGGAAATTCGCCCTATGCCCTACACGCAGTTCACCACCACCCAAGTACAGTACCTACGCGCCAACTACGCCGACCCGCCCCCAACCCACTTTGCCCAGTTGTGGGGCACCACCCCCGCCAAGGTGCGCGCCCTAGCTCGCCGCCAGCAAATCAAGCGCCGCGCCCCCAACGGCCGGCCGGCATTGAGATTGAAGGCGGCGAGCCAGTGCTGACCAATAACGTAACGGCCAACCCGCTACTGCTCTCGCTGGCCAGCGCTGTCAACCAGCTGGCGGGCGGGCGGGCGCTGGTACCGGGCCTGGCCGTGCCCCGTATGGCGCTGGGCGGCGTGGCGCAGCCGCTGGTGCTCGACCGGCTGCGGGGTGGGGCGAATCAGGCAGCTACTGCCGCGGCGATTGGTGCGGCGGTTGCCAGTGTTACGCCGCTCGCTACTACGGCCGCCCCGGCGGCTCCTGGTACTGATAGCCGCGCGTGAGTTTGCCGCTGGCAATGTCGTTGAGGTACGGCACCAGCAGCGCGTTGAGGCTGATGCCTTCCTTGGCGGCCATCTCCTTGAGCTTTTTTACTACTAGGGGCTTGGGGTTGATTTCCATCGGTGGGGCTAAGTTCGACCGTGTACTGGCGGTGTCCAGCGCTGCACCAGGCTTTTGGTGCACAGCGCCCGCCCCTCGTATCTTGGGGCATGAGCTTACTCGCCTGACTGCTGGCCCGCCTACGCCGGCCACAGCCCACGCCCACCGCTCCGCAGCTAATCCTGCCCCCATAGCGCCAGCAGCTACCCACGCAGCCCCAACGGTGGCTCTGCCGCCACCCACCGAGGCCGAGCGCCAGGCGCGGCAGCTGGAGCGGCAAGAACAGGCCGAGCGCCGGCTGGCCATCGGGCTTACCTGGGAGAATACCAAGATGCTCACCCCCGAGATGCACCGCCTCGTTATTGCCCGCAACTTCCTGCGCGACGACGAGGCCGAGGCACTGGCCAACGGGTGGGGCGCTGAGCTGCTGCGGGTGCAGCTAGAAGCCTAGGAGCTAGAAGTAATCATACAGCTCAAGGCCTGGCAGCACTCGCTCATTATCGACCACGGCGAAGAAGTGGGCCGTAAACTCGGGCAGCACCAGGTTGAGGTCGGCATGAGTGCCCAGCAGTTATTTGCCTGCTACGGCAAGCCCGCGCCCGGCGCTATCACCTTTGCGGCCGACGAGCCCGGGCACTGGTTTGTGCGCTACGGCAGCGAGTCCACCGGCAGCTACTTCGAACTAGTCGACGGCGTGATGACGCTGGCCGTGCTGGGCCTGCCTATGCTACCCGCCCACGTGCTCGACAGCCCGCCCGTGGGCGAGTGGCCGGTAGAGTAGTGTAGGTGATGCTGATGGCAGCGAGCAATAGCCTAATGGAAGAGCAGTAGGTAAAGTTAATCGTAACTTGTACGCATGTCTTTTTTAACTCCTCTTACCGAGCAGTCGAGCGCTGCTGATGCTTCGCAGTTGCCTGTTACTCCTGATAGGGAGTTTACCATTGGGCACGGTAAAGTCAGCCTGATGCTTGTCAGTAGCGGCCCTGGCAACTGGGCAAGTATATTCTTCACAACAACTTTCCCGTCAGATACTGACTGCGCGCCGTTTGCCCCCCAGCAGCAGAAAAAAGAGGTTTACGTTGATGATTACGAGGCCAGAAATGTATTCTTTAATTACACACAGCAGCACGTAGAGGCCCTTTACGATGAGCGGCTTGCCTTCTACACAGACCCGCAGAATAGAAAGGCAGTCAATTGGTAGCCTTCATAACAAGTAACAAAAAAAGCCCCGACCCACTCGGGCCGAGGCTTTCTCTTCCATACCAGCGCCCCACGCGCTGGCTCATTTCCTTGCCCTAAGGTAGGATAAGCGGGCGCAAAACCGGGGGCATATTTTATAAAATAGTCTTTTTAATACTATTGAGAGCCATTATTCGGGCCGTGAAGTTACCGAATAGGCAAAGCCCCGGCCGCCCTTAGCGCGGCGATTGCGCGGCCCTGGCCCTGGCCGAAGCGGCGGGCTTCGCAATGAGCGGGCAGGCGGCCGGGGGGCGCGGGCTGACCGGCGAAAACACGGCGCAGTAGCCCACGGCCCAGCAGCCCGTACACCCGCCTTTTTGGGGCGATACAGACTTGTTGGATGCGGGAGCAGGGGCGAAAGCAAACATGGCAACGAAAGCAGAACGAGTAGGCGGGTACGTAAAGACGCGCGCCAGGGCTATCCCCGCGTCCAAAAGCCCCCATCAACTTGCCTCATCACCAAACGGCATTTAGCCAATAGCTAATTGACTAACACCGCACTGCGCGTAGCGCACTTTTTTTTTCAGCCAGTACGCTTTCGCAGCCGCAAAGCGGCGGCCCCTTGTTAGGGGACGGAAGCATTGCCACCCGGTGGCTGGTTCTTTGATACCGGCATACCGCTGCTTCGCGGCCGCGCTTAGGAGCCGGTTAGAGCCGTTTGGCGGGGCAGTGTGCGGGGCGGCCCGCAGCCTTTCTCCTCTGTGCGATGTCTGCGAAACGGCGAAACAGCTGTGGCGTAAAATTTAACGCTTGGCTCGCCTCGGCACGAGGGGGCAGTTGGGGGGCGGCTGCGGGCTAGCCAGCGCCGAAAAAGAGGCGCAGTACTTGGCCGCCCAGCAGTGGGCGCAGCCCACGGCGGGCCAAGCGGGCGCGGGCGCTTTTTTGCCAGGATTCAGGGTAAAGGCGTAGGGCATAGTAGTAGCGGATAGCAGGCTGATTAGCGGGTAGTAGCGGCGGGTAATGTATCGCTTATCGGAGCTGGCACACTTGCCACCAGTAAGCCGTTCAAAGGTCAGCAGCCCTCGCAGCACTATTCCGGCTTATTCATATCAAAGTCGGTTTTTGGGCGGCCAACAGCCGGGATTGCTGGCCGAATGAAAATCCCCGGCTTACCTGAAAGTAACTTATTGGTTATCCGCAATAAATACTTTCCTTCCGAACGTCTCCACAATGAATTTCCGGGGCTAGGCCCAGTGCATTCTCAGGCCGGCTTAGTACCATTTGGCCGCCGCGCCTGGGGCGGCAGGCCCGGTGGCCCCGGGCGCGGCCGGGCCTGCCGGGCGGGCGTATCTTTGGGTATCATGCTGCCCTCCCCTCTTTTAGCCGCGCCGGTGGTGGCGCCGGCCGCCACGCGCACGTTTTTGGCCGAGGTGGCCCACGAGCTGCTGGCCACCTACGACGACGATACGCTCTCCGACCTCGTCGTAATCGTGCCCACGCGCCGCGCCGTGGTGTACCTGCAAAACGAGCTGGCCCTGGCCACGCCCGACGGCCAGGCGCTGTGGGCGCCGCGCATCGCGGCCATGGAAGACTACATGGTGGAGCGCGCCGGCGTGCAGGTCGAGGAGCCGATTGCCTTGCAGCTCCTGCTGTTTGACATTTTCAAGGGCATCGATAGCGACTTGAATTTTGACCGCTTCGTGGGCTGGAGCGCGCTGCTGCTGCAAGATTTTTCGAACCTCGACCAAAACCTGGCCGATACCAAGGAAGTCTTCAACTACCTCTCCGAAGCCAAGGCCCTGGAGCGCTGGGACCTCGACCCCGAAAAAAGCCGCACCACCGGCCTGAAACGCTATTTCACGTTCTGGGACCAGCTCGCCCGCGTGTACCGCGAGCTCAAGCGCCGCCTAAAAGCCGACCATTTGGCGTATCCCGGCCTGGCCTACCGCGAGGCCGTGCGCCGCCTCCAGGCCGAGCTGCGCGACCCCCAAAAGCCGGCCCCGGCGCGCCACGTATTCGTGGGCCTGGGCGGCCTGAGCCGCTCCGAAGAGAAATTTATCAATCTGCTGCGCAAGGCCGGCCGGGCCGAGCTGTACTTCGACGCCGACCCGTTTTACCTCGCCGACGACTCGCCCAACCGCGCCGGGCAGCTGCTGCGCCGCTACTGGCGCAAGTGGGATTTGCCCCGCGATACCTTCACGCTGCAAGAGCACCTGCGCGGCCGGCCCCACCACGTGCGCCTGCTGGGCGTGGCCAATGCCAGTATGCAGGGCAAACTCGCCGGGCAGCTGCTAGCCGAGGCGCGCCAGCAAAACCCCGCCGCTACCGTGGCCGTGGTGCTACCCGACGAAACGCTGCTGCTGCCCGTGCTGCACGGCCTGCCACCGGCCGAGGTGGTGCCCGAGTTCAACGTGACGATGGGCCTGAGCTTCCAGAGCACGGCCCTGTTCAACCTCGTCGATTTGCTGTTTGAGGTGCACCTCACGGGCATTCGGGAGGGCGAGCCGGGCCGCGACTACGGCGTGCCCAAATACCACCACCAGGCGGTGAGCAAGCTGCTGGCGCACCCGTTTTTGCGCCGCTACCAGCAGTGGCAAAACGAGCAGCCCGACGAGCCGCAGTACCATAAGCTACTGGACCGCATCTGCCAGCAAATTGTCAAAAAGCACCTCGTGCTGCTGCCCGCCACCGAGCTGCTGGCGCTGGGCCAGGGCCACCCGCTCATCGCGGCGCTGTTTGAGACCTGGGACAACTGCGACCACATCATCCAGGCCTGCTACACCCTGATTGACTTGCTCAAGCAGGTGTACGGGCACGACCACTCGGCCATCGAGGCCGAGTATTTATATCTGTTTTACACGCTGGTGCGGCAGCTCGACTCGGCCTTCAGCTGCCAGCAGCAGCGCCTGAGCGTGCGCTCGTTCCGCCGCTTTTTGTACGACCAGATGCGCAACACGCGCCTGCCTTTCGCGGGCGAGCCGCTGGCCCAGGTGCAGATAATGGGCCTGCTCGAAACCCGGGCGCTCGACTTCGACCACGTCATCATCTTGAGCTGCAACGAGAACGCGCTGCCCGCCCCCAAGCGCCAAAATTCGCTCTTTCCCTACGATGTGCTCACCGAGTTTCAGCTGCCCACCTACGCCGACGCGGAGGCCACGGCGGCCTACAATTTCTGGCGCCTCTTGCAGCGCGCCGGCCGCGTGGATTTGGTGCACGTGCTGCCCGGCGCCGAGGGCGTGCGCACCGGCGAGCGGAGCCGGTTTTTGCGGCAGCTGGAATTTGACTTGGCGGCGCAAAACCCGCTTTTGGTGCTGGAGGACAAGGTAGTGGGTGTGCCGGCACACTCCCCCACCGTAGGAACCTCCCCCCCCGACCCCCTCTCCCAAAAAGAGGGGGAGCCTGACGCTTTTTCTACGGTCGGCTCCCCCCTCTTTTTGGGAGAGGGGGGCCGGGGGGGTGAGGTTCCTACGGCGAGCAACTCCAACGGCGACCTCGTCCTCGAAAAAGACGACCTCATGCTCACTGCCCTGCGCGGCGTGCTTGAGCGCGGCCTTTCGCCCAGCGCCCTCAATGAGTACATTTCCTGCACCCTCAAATTCTACTTCTCGCGCCTGGCCCGCTTTCAGGAAAACGAGGAAGTGGAGGAGGTCCTCGGGGCCGATGGCTTCGGCACCGTCGTTCACGACAGCCTGGAGCAACTGCTCAAGCCCTTCGAAAAAGAGCAGCGCGACCTCACTGCCGCCGACCTGCCCGAACTGCTTAAAAAAGTGCCCGCCGAGGTGCAGCGCCAGCTGCGCCAGGAGGGCGAAGACCGCCAGGCCCGCCCCGACGATGGCCTGAACCACGTGCTGGGGCAGGTGGCCACGCGCCTCATCCGCAAGTATTTGGAAAGCCTGCCCCACCAGCCGGGCCTTTTGCCGCTGCGCATCGCAGCCCAGGAAACGCCGATGGTGGCCACGGTTTTTGCCGATATTCCGGGCCGGGCCACCGCGCTGCCGGTGCGCATTTTGGGCCGGGCCGACCGCATCGACGCGCTGCCCGACGGCCGCCGCCGCGTGGTGGACTACAAAACCGGCCTCGTGGAGCGCCGCGAGCTGAACCTGCGCGGCACCCAAAAGCCGCTCAGCGCCGCCGAAACCGTGGAGCGCCTGCTCACCGAGTCGTCGAGCGGGGCCGACAAGGTGCGCCAGCTCTGGCTCTACCGCTTTATGCTGGAAAGCGACGAGCTGCACCCCGCGCCGCCCGGCTCGGAGGCCGCGATTATGTCCTTGCGCAAGATTGACGACGGCCTGCTGATGGCCCCGCTCGACTTCATCACCGAAGGCACGGGCGAGCCCGACTTTTTGAAGGCCAGCGCCGAGCTGGTGGCGCGGCTGGCCCGCCGCGTGCTCGACCCCGCCGAGGCCATCCGCAAAACCGACGATATAGCCAAATGCGAGTATTGCCCGTACCGGGGAATATGCGCGCGGTAGGGTTTTTGTGTACGAGACGCAGTACAGTACATAGATAGCGTTTGTCCTTGCGAGCGCGGCGAAGCAATCGCACCTGAGCGGCGTGGCCAAACTGATGCGATTGCTTCGCTGCGCTCGCAAGGACAAACGTTTCGTGCGCCACGACAAGTGCCTTTACCTTTACTTATGCAGCACAAATCCCGCCTCCACCGCCTGCTTCATCCCTTTTTGCTGTGGCGCATTCGGCATGTGAGCGAGCGGGTGTACGTGGTGTGGCTGGCGGGGCTGGTGGGCGTGCTGGCGGGCCTGGCGGCGGTGGCGCTCAAAACGGCCATTCACTGGCAGCAGCACCGGCTGGCGGCCGCCGTGACGGAGCCCAACCGGGTGTTTGCGCTTTCGTTTTATCCCATCATCGGCATTACGCTCACGGTGCTGGTAACTAAATACTTGCTGGGTGGCAACCTGGGCCGAGGCATCGGACCAATTATCTACAGCACGGCCCGCGAAAACGCCATCGTGCCGCGCTCCAAGC
>JAKONR010000378.1 GCA_022701825.1 Hymenobacteraceae bacterium
AATTGGTGGCTTTTCCGGGGGCCGAGGGCTACGGGCGGCTGGCCACGGGCGGGCGTGGCGGCCGGGTGGCCGAAGTTACCAACCTCCACGACGCGGGGCCGGGCTCGCTGCGCGACGCTTTTGCGCAGTACCCCGGCGAGCCGCTCACGGTCGTGTTTCGGGTGGGCGGGCTCATTGAACTGGCGTCGCCGTTGCGGCTCTCGCGCTCTAATGTCACCATCGCGGGGCAAACCGCGCCGGGCGATGGCATCTGCCTGAAAAACTACACGTTCAAGATTTTCGGGCAGAACATCATCGTGCGCTACGTGCGCTCGCGGCCGGGCAATACGTCGGGGGCCAATAAGTCGGGCGTGTACGGCCTGAACATGGAAAACTGCCGCAACTTTATCGTGGACCACTGCTCATTTAGCTGGTCGATTGAGGAAACGGCGACCTTCTACGACAACAAGTACTCGACCGTGCAGTGGTGTCTGGTCAGCGAAAGCCTCAATTCGTCGTTTAACGGCAAAGGCGACCACGGCTACGCGGGCGTGTGGGGCGGGCAATTTGCCAGCTACCACCACAACTTGGTGGCGCACCACCACAGCCGGGCCATCCGCTTTAATGGGGCGCGGGCGCACGACACCACGGCCGTGGTAGACTACCGCAACAACGTGATTTACAACTGGGGTGACATGTACGCTGCCTACGGCAATGAGGTAGTAATACCCGGCGGCAGCGGGCAGCTTAACCTGATAAATAACTACTACAAAGGCGGCCCGGCCACGCCGGCCGCGAAGGCGGCGTTCATCTTCGACATTACGCAGGCCTACGACCCGGCCCAGCTCACCCGGCCCGTGGCCACCGTGTACGCCAGCGGCAACTACGATGCCGGCTACCCCGCCGTGACGGCCGACAACTGGCGCGGCATCCGGCTGCACTACTACCCCGCCACGCCGGCCAATTTCGCCCTTTTCCGGCAGGCCGCGCCCACGCCTAGCCTCGCCCCCATTACCACCCAAACCGCCCAGGCGGCCTACGAATTGGTGCTGGCGGGCGCCGGGGCCACCGTGCCCCGCCGCGATGCCATCGACCAGCGCATCGTGCGCGAAACCCACACCGGCACGGCCACCGGCAGCAGCCCCGGCGGCAGCGCCACCTACGGCCGGCACCAGGGCATCATCGACACCCAGGACGAGGTGGGCGGCTGGCCCGCCTACGCTACCGGCCCCGCCCCCCTCGACACCGACCACGACGGCATGCCCGACGCCTGGGAAACCGCCCATAAGCTTAATCCCCGCGATGCCGCCGATGGCAACCAGCGCGCCGCCAGCGGCTACACGCAGCTGGAAGAGTATTTGAACAGCTTGGCTGTTAAATAGCAATCCTCGCGTCTGTCATTGCGAGCGCAGCGGAGCAATCGCACCCGAGCAGAAACCGAACGGCGCAACTGAATAGGTGCGATTGCTTCGCTACGCTCGCAATGACAGACGCTTTTTGCGGTGTCCCCAGGCCTGTACTATTTACAAACGCTGCATTCGATTTCGCACTAAGCACCCGAAATCGATACCGGCATCGTTGCCGACAACGATTGCGCAATTAAACCCAGCGCAAGCCACTCAACGCACGGGATTTAGGCTGAAACTTGCGCGCCTGCTACCTACCGCCGGCCGGCTGGGGCGCAGGATTCTTTCTCCCACCCAACCCACTCTTCTATGCCCATTTCTACGCGGCAGCGCCCCGACCGGGAGCGCTGGTTTTGGCGCTACGCGCTGGTTTTTATCGGCTTGCTGCTCGGTAGGCTGAGCGCCCAAGCGCAG
Organism: Hymenobacteraceae bacterium; assembly: GCA_022701825.1. Lineage (GTDB taxonomy): Bacteria > Bacteroidota > Bacteroidia > Cytophagales > Hymenobacteraceae > Hymenobacter. The sequence continues at coordinate 1,800 of JAKONR010000378.1, forward strand.
GGCACGCCGGCCGTGACGGTGGCTAAGGATGGCACCGGCAATTTCACGACGGTGCAGGCGGCCATCAATGCCGCGCCGACCAATGCCACGGCGGCCTACGTCATTTTCATCAAAAACGGGAAGTACAAAGAGAAAATCAACGTCGCCGCCAACAAGCCGTTTTTGCAGCTGGTGGGCGAAAGCGTGGGCGGCGTGATACTGACTTACGACGACTACTCGGGCAAGGCCAACCCGGCGGGCGGCACGTTCGGCACCGCCAACTCGGCTTCGGTGACGGTGGTGGCGGCCGATTTCAGCGCCTTTAATATCACGTTTGAGAACACCACGGGTGTGAATCCGGGGCCGCAGGCGCTGGCCATCAACATTACCGGCGACCGGGGCGCGTTTCGCAACTGCCGGTTTTTGGGCGGGCAGGACACGGTGTACACCGGCGGCAACGCCACCCGGCAGTACTTCCGTAACTGCTACATCGATGGCAACACGGACTTCATTTTTGGCAATACCATTGCCGTGTTCGACCGCTGCGTGATTTACCCCAAAACCCGCAACGACAACGGCAGCCTGGGCTACATCACGGCCGCCAACACGCCGGCGGGGCAAACTTATGGTTACGTATTCCGCAACTGCATTATCCCTGGCAACCAGGGCGCTACCACCTACACGCTGGGCCGACCCTGGCAGAACGACGCCGCTACCGCGCCGGCCGCCAAGTCCAATAACAAGGTTGTTTTCCTGAACAGCCGCCTGGGCGCGGGCATCATCCGGCCCGAGGGCTGGAGCACCTGGGACACTGGCACCGATGTGTCGCTGATAACCTACGGCGAGTTTCGGCCGCGCAATTTTCGGGGTAACCTCGTGAACGTGAGCCAGCGCGTGAGCTGGTCGCGCCAGCTGGCCGTGGCCGACACGGCGCAGTACCAGACCGCTACCGTGCTCGGCACCTGGAACCCATGCACCGTGGGCAGCAGCGTGTGCGCGGTGTTTGTGCCCAGCATCGCGGCCACCAATTTTCTGGCCGTGAAAGGTACCAGTGCGTCGGCTTTTACCTGGAATGCCAGCTGGGCCATCGCGCAGGTGCAGTACGAATTGATGCGCAGCAGCACCCGCAAGGGCACCTACACCAGCGTAAAGCAGCAAACGGCGGCCAACGACACGACCTATAATTTCCAGGCCACCGACGCGCTGCCGGCCCCCGGCAGCAGCTACTTCTACTACCTGCGCTCGACCAAAACCGGCCTCACGACGCACTTCACCGACACGGTGGAGATTTCGCGGACGCCCACCATCACCGTGACGGGCACGTTGGGCACGCTCACGCAGTACTCGAACGGACCGTCGGCGGCCCGCGTCTACACCGTATCGGGGGCCAACCTCACCACCGACCTCACCATTACGCCACCGGCTGGCGTGGAGCTTTCCGCCAACGGCGGCACCACCTGGAGCAGCGCGCCGCTGGTATTGCCGCAGGTTAACAATACGCTGGCCGCCACCACCATCAGCGTGCGGCTGAATACGGCCACTTTGGGCGCCTTTTTGGGCACCATCACGCACACGAGCGCGCCGGCCGCGCCAGTGTCGCTGGCAGTGGCGGGCACCCGGCTGGCCACGGCGCAGCCCGTATCGGTACCGCTGCAATGGTGGCCGATGGCGCGCAACGCGCAGGACAGCGCGGCCGTGCGTTCGGCGCAGCTGGCGGCCAGCACGGCCACGCTCCGCAAATTCGTGGTGTCGAGCGGGTCGGCCGCCGCCACGCTGCCGCCCTACTCAGCCCGCTACGGGCAGGCTTTTGCGCCGCAGGCCGATGGCGGCTGGACTACCGCCGTGGGCGGCAACGGCGGCAACCTGAACCGCACCTACTACGAGCAGTTCGTCATCACGGCGGCCACCGGGGGCTCGCTGCGGCTCGATTCGCTGGCGCTGACTACCTACGTCAATGCCTCGACCAGCAACACCAAGCTGGCGGTGGTGTGGTCGCGCTCGGGCTTCCGCACCGACTCGGCCGACGTGAGCGGCGGCGTGGGGCCAAGCGGGGTTTTTGCCTCCACGGCCAATGGCGCTTTTGCCTCGCCGGTACTGCTGACGACTAGCAACACTTACCGCTTCAACTTTCTGGCGGCGGGCGGCATCAACCTCACCGCCGGCCAAACCCTGACGGTGCGCCTGTACTACAGCTGCGGCAGCAGCACGCTCACCACCCGCTTTGCGCTGCTCAAGAACGTGATTCTGAAGGGAGAAGACGGCGTGACCACCGCGCCGCCCCCGCCTGCGCCGGTGGCCATGCCCGCCTTTCCGGGGGCCGAGGGCGCGGGCAAATACACCACCGGCGGGCGCGGCAGCACCACCGCCCCCACTACCGTAGTCGAGGTGACCAACCTCAACGACTCGGGCGCGGGCAGCCTGCGGCAGGCACTGAGCGGCACGCTGGCCAGCCGCACGGTCGTGTTTCGGGTGTGCGGCACTATTAATCTGCTGTCGCAATTGAACATCCCGGCCAATACCACCATCGCGGGCCAGACCGCGCCCGGCGACGGCATTTGCCTGGCCGACAAGCAAACCAACGTGAAGGGCAACAACGTGATAGTGCGCTTTATCCGCTTCCGCCTCGGCGACCGCTACCAGAACTTGGGCATGGTGAATGGCAGCGGCGACGAGGACAATTTCGACTCCATCGGCGGCTACACCGGGCTGGTCGTGGACCACTGCACCTTCAGCTGGGGCGAGGATGAGTCGCTGACCTGCTACAAGGGCGATAACACCACCTTGCAGTGGAACCTCATCAGCGAAAGCCTCAACTACTCGTACCACTTCGAGACGGGCGACACCGACTTTGAGCGGCACGGCTACGGAGGCATCTGGGGCGGGCGGCACGCTTCGTTTCACCACAATCTGCTGGCCCACTTGCAGGGGCGCAACCCCCGCTTCGACGGCTCGCGCAACCTCGCGCCCAACACGCCCGGCCAGGAAAATGCCGAGTTCGTCAACAACGTTATCTACGACTGGGGTGCCTACACCGTGAACGGCGGCGAGGGTGGAAACTACAACATTGTCAACAACTACTACAAATACGGCCCCAGCACCGCTACCAACACCAGCGTGGGCGTGGCCGTGAAGTCGCAGCTGCTCAACCCCTACAAAACCACCACCCTACCCTACGGCCAGTATTACCTCACGGGCAACTACGCCGATGGCTACCCGGCCGTGAGCGCCCGCAACTGGCGCGGCGTGAGCATGAACGGCGGCGTGCAGGCCGATACAGTTTCGGCCAAAGCAACGACCAGCTTCGCCATCGGTCCCGACCTGCTGCCCACCCAAACCGCCCAGGCGGCCTACTCTAGCGTGCTGGCCGGCGTGGGCTGCGTGCTGCCCGTGCGCGACGCCATCGACCAGCGCATCATTCAGGAGGTGCAAAACCGCACTGGCACCATCATCGACGTGCAGGGCGGCTACCCCCACGGCACGCCCTACAGCGTTTCGCAGGCCGCCTGGCCGGTGCTCACCTGCGGCGCGCCGCCCACCGATACCGACCACGACGGAATGCCCGACGCCTGGGAAATTGCCAACGGCCTCAACCCCGCCGACCCCGCCGACCGCGCTACCCTCGCCGCCAATGGCTACGCCAACCTCGAAAACTACCTCAACGGCCTGGTGGCCGCCACCGTGCTGGCGTCGGCCCCAGCCAGCGCCCCCACCGGCCCGCTGCAAGCCTACCCCAACCCCGTGGGCGGCGGCACGCTGACGCTGGCGCGACCCCGCAGCAGCAGCGCCGGCCAGGTACTGGTGTACGACCTGCAAGGCCGACAGGTGCTGGCGGTGAATACCTTGGCTGGCAGCGCGGATATTGATTTGCCGGTGGGTGGCCTGCGGGCGGGTTTGTACCTGGTGCGCTACACCGATGGCGCGCAAACGCTGACTACTAAGTTTACGAAGGAGTAGGCTCGCCTTACGTGAACCTCACCCCCTAGCCCCCTCTCCCAAAAAGAGGGGGAACTAATTTTTAGCCTTAGTTATAGTTTCTAGAAGCTAGAACTAGTCTCCCCTCTTTTTGGGAGAGGGGGCTAGGGGGTGAGGTTCACGTGAGGGGTGCGTTATCACTAAAACTACGCCGCTACCGCCGCCTGCGTCGATTCGCGCAGCACCATCGTGGTAGGCACGGTAGTAGTGGTAGCCGGCAGCGCTACGCGCTGCTTGCGCTCGATAATGTCGAGCAGGCGCTCGGCGGCCTGTCGGCCGATTTCGGTGGCCGGTTGCACTACCGTGCTGAGCGAGGGCGACAGCATATCGGCCACGTTGAGGTTGGTGAAGCCCATAAGCGCCACCTCGTCGGGGATGCTGATGCGGCGCTGCCGCAGCGCGGCCAGGCAGTCGAGCGCCAGCCGGTCGCTGGCCGTAAAAAAGGCGTCGGGCCGGGGCGTGAGGGCCAGCAGCTCGGCCACGTGCGGGCCTACCTCGTTGGGGCCGAAGGTGCCGAAGTGCACCAGGCTTTCGTCGTAGGGCAGGCCATTTTGCTCCAGCGCGGCGCGGTAGCCAGCCAGCCGCTCCTGCGTGATGCTGAGCCAAGGCTGAATGGTGAGGTGCGCAATGCGCCGCCGCCCAGTTTGTATTAAGTGTTCGGTGGCCGCAAAAGCCCCCTGGAAGTTGTCGGCCACCACGCGGGGCGTGTCGAGCGCGGCCGACACGCGGTCGAACTGCACGATGGGCATCCCCTGCCGCTGCAGCTCTTGCAAGTGCGACACGTCGGAGGTCTGGCTGCTGAGCGAGATGAGCACGCCATCGACGCGCCGGGCCACGGCCTGGCGCAGGTTGGCCACCTCGCGCTCGTAGGCCTCGTGGCTCTGGAAAATGAGCACGTCGTAGCCGCGCCGGTTGGCCGCCTCGTCGATGCCGTTGATGGCCTGCGAAAAGTAATAATTGGCGATTTCGGGCACGATTGCCGCGATGGCCTTGCTGCTGCTGCCCTTCAGGCTGAGGGCAATGGGATTGGGGCGGTAGTGCAGGCGGGCGGCGCACTCCATCACCACGCGCTTGGTTTCGGCGTTGATTTCGTAGCTGTCGCGCAAGGCCCGTGACACGGTCGATACCGAAATATTCAACTCACGGGCAATGTCTTTGAGGGTCGCGGCTTCCAAGCAGGAGTATAATTAAAATGCAATTGCCAAGCTTAATCCGTAGCCGGGCTTTCTAGCCTAAAGATAGGCCTTAATCGGGGCCAGCTGCACGACGGCACTTATCCGGGGCCTTCTGGCAGATGACGGCAACGTTACCGATAACGTTTGCGCAAATAAAAACGCTCCCGGCCTTCATGCTAGCCGCCGCCCGCCTTAAACTTCGATGCGGTGAACGCGCCCAATTTGTGCTGGCGGCGCATTGCATCCCCTAATAGTGTTAAAAAATGGTTTCGCGGCTGGGCCCGGCGGCTGGCAGCCCGCCCCCTCGGCCGCCCGGCTCGCCGGCTGCCCCGCCAGCTTGTAGCCGCTCTGCTCTCGCCTTTTCAAGTCCCATCCACTTTTACTTCTGCTGCTCTTTATGAAAAGACATTTTCTACTACTCTGGCTTGTGCTGTGCGCCAGCATTAGCCTGGCCGTGGCCCAGAATCGCGCCATTACGGGCGTGGTGAAGGGCTCGGACGGCGAAACCCTGCCCGGCGTGACGGTCGTGCTGAAAGGCACTACCAACGGTGCCTCCACCGGCATCGACGGTAGCTACACCATCAGCGTGCCCGCCGACAGCAAATCGGCTACGCTGCGCTTCAGCTTCATCGGCTTCGTGGCCCAGGAAGTGGCGGTGGGCGACAAAACCACCATCAACATCACGCTGACGTCCGACACGCAGAGCCTCGACGACGTGGTGGTAGTGGGCTACCAGACGGTGCAGCGCCGCGACGTAACGGGCTCGGTATCATCGGTAAGCGCGCAGCAGATTAAGGATATTCCGGTGAACTCGGCTGCGGAGGCCCTGACGGGCCGCCTGGCCGGCGTGCAGCTTACTTCCTCGGAAGGCAGCCCAGGCAACACCGACGTGCAGGTGCGGATTCGGGGGGGCAACTCCATCACGCAGGACAACTCGCCGCTGTACGTGGTCGATGGCATTCAGATTGAGAATGCGCTGGCCGTTATCGCGCCGCAGGATATTGCCTCGGTCGACGTGCTGAAGGACGCCTCGGCCACCGCCATCTACGGTGCGCGGGGGGCCAACGGCGTGGTTATCATCACGACCAAGGGCGGGCGCGAAGGCCGCACCAACGTGACGTACAACGGCTTCGCGGGCTTCCGCACCATCACCAAAACGCTGGGCGTGATGAACCCGACCGACT
>JAKONR010000388.1 GCA_022701825.1 Hymenobacteraceae bacterium
TGGCCATCGACGAGGCGCACTGCATCTCGGAGTGGGGCCACGATTTCCGGCCCGAGTACCGCAAGATTCGCGGCATCATCGACAACCTGGGCGGCAAGATTCCGCTCATCGCCCTCACGGCCACGGCAACGCCCAAAGTGCAACTGGACATCCAGAAAAACCTGCACATGGACGATGCCAGCGTGTTCAAAACCAGCTTCAACCGCACCAACCTCTACTACGAGGTGCGGGCCAAGCGCAACACCAAAAAGCAACTCATTCAGTACGTGCAGTCGCACAAAGGCAAGGCCGGCATCATCTACTGCCTGAGCCGCAAGAAGGTGGAGGAAGTGGCTGAGCTGCTGCGCGTAAACGACGTGCGCGCCCTTCCCTACCACGCCGGCCTCGACCCGCACACCCGCATGAGCAACCAGGATGCTTTCCTGAATGAGGACTGCGACGTGATTGTGGCCACCATCGCCTTTGGCATGGGCATCGACAAGCCCGACGTGCGCTTCGTCATTCACTACGACGCGCCCAAGAGCATCGAGGGCTACTACCAGGAAACCGGCCGCGGCGGCCGCGACGGCCTGGAAGGCAACTGCCTGATGTTCTATAGTTACGACGACATTCTGAAGCTCGAAAAATTCAGCAAGGACAAGCCCGTAACCGAGCGCGACAACGCCCGGCAGCTGCTGCTGGAAATGACGAACTACTCGGAATCGTCGGTGTGCCGCCGCCGACAGCTGCTGCACTACTTCGGCGAGCAGCTCGATACCGACTGCGGCTTTTGCGACAACTGCCGCCACCCCAAGGAGAAGTTTGACGGCACCGAGCACGTGGGCCTCGCCCTGCGTGCCGTAGTGCAGACGGAGGCGCGTTTTGGGCTCGACCACATCGCGCAGGTGCTGCTGGGCTTGCGCAACCCGCACATCGACAGCTACGGGCACGATGGCCTGCCGGTGTACGGCCAGGGCAAGGCCCTGAGCGGCGATATGCAAGTGTGGCTGTCGGTGCTGCGCCAGTGCCTGCTCAACGGCCTGCTGGAGAAGGATATCGACTCCATCGGCATGGTGCGCATCACCGATAAGGGCATCGATTTTATTGAGAGCCCGTCCCGCATCACGCTCACCAAAGACCACGACTTCGAGGCCGAAAAGCAGGAGGAAGACGATGTGGAGAAGTCGCAGCAGGCGGCCGGCCACGACGAGGCGCTGTTCACGCAGCTCAAGGAGCTGCGCAAGCAGGTAGCCAAGCAGAAAAACCTGCCGCCCTACGTGCTCTTTCAGGACCCAAGCCTGAAGGAAATGGCCACCACCTACCCGCAGAGCCTGCACGAGCTGACGCACATCGCGGGCGTGGGCCAGGGCAAGGCGCAGAAGTTTGGCGCGCCTTTCGTGGCCGCCATCAAGCAGTACGTGGAAGACAACGAGATTGAAACGGCCGCCGACGTGGTTATCAAGTCGACGGTGAACCGCTCGAAGCTCAAAATCTATATCATCCAGCAGATTGACAAGAAGATGGACCTCGCGGGCATTGCCCGCAGCCAGGGCATCACGATGGCCGATTTGATGGAAGAAATTGAGCACATCTGCTACTCAGGCACGAAGCTGAACCTCAACTATTACATCCGCGAAGCGGTGGATGAGGACAAGCAAGACGAGATTTACGACTACTTTATGACGGCCACGACCGACAATATCGCCGTAGCGATGAATGAGTTAGGCCAAGACGATTTCACCGAGGAAGAAGTGCGGCTGGTACGCATCAAATTCTTGAGCGAAGTAGCCAACTAAATCACGGATTAGCGCGGATTTTAGCGGAATACACGGATTTTGTAGACGGCTCCAGCCTTAAGGTTGGGGCCGTCTTTTTTATACATCCAGTTTGTTTTCGCTGCATTCTTTCACGCACCAGTGATAGCGTGGAATACCTAAAAAAAGACGACTCCAACCTCAGGGCTGGAGCCGTCTACAAAATCCGTGTATTCCGCTAAAATCCGCGCTAATCCGTGATTAGCAGTACTCCTGGAACGCGCCTTGCAGGTTGTTGACGATGCGCATGAGGTCGGAGCCCTCGATGTGGTAGCGCTCAATCATGTGCACCAGCTCGCCATCCTTAAACAGGCCGATGCAGGGCGAAGAGGGCGGGTAAGGCAGAAAATGCTCGCGCATTTTGGCTACCGCTTCGGTTTCCATACCGGCAAAAACGGTCACGAGTTTCGTGGGTTTTTTGTCGGCGCTGGCCAGGGCCAGCTTGAGGGCGGGGCGCGCCTTGGCGGCCGCGCAGCCGCACACCGAGTTCACGGCCACCAGCACGGTGCCTTCCTGCGAGGCGAGGGCCGCGTCCACTTCCTGCGGCGACATCAGTTGCTCAAAGCCAGCCTCCACCAGGTCCTGGCGGATGGGGGCTACCATGTATTCGGGGTAAACAGCCATATCAGTAGAAGAAAAAATAAAAAATGCGGGTTAGCCGCTGTCAATTACAAAAATACGCCGGGGGCCGCGCCGCCTTCCATAAGCCGCAACCTCGGCAAAAGGTTCAGCGGCTTTTGCCGGGGTCTGAGGCCGTTGAAAGGCGTTTGTGTTTTTGCACTTTTTTTGTTTTACCTTTAGGCTGATAATGAGCTATTGCGTAATAAAAATCTTAAAATTATACAAGTACCAAAAAGCCATTCCGGCGTAGTTGGCCGCGACTAGCCAGCTACGCTGGCCAAAAGCTCCGTGCTTGGGCCGGCTCTCTTTAATTCCATTTCCTTTACTATCGACATTGTTAGGCTATGACTTCTTTTACTCGTCTGCTATTGCTGTGCGTTGGGTTTCCGCTGCTCGGCTCCGTAGCCGCCCGCGCCCAAAACGTGCCCTTTACCAAGGAGCATTTCAACATCGATAAGGAAGGGCTGAAGCTGGCCCAGCGCGAGCTAGCCGACGGCGACCACGAAATGGGAGCTGACCCAGCCCGCTTCGGCGCGGCGCTGCCGCACTACCTGCGGGCGCAAAAATTCAATCCGAACAACGCCCTGCTAAACGCAAAAATCGGCGAGTGTTACTTGCATTCCTCCACGAAACAAGCGGCCCTCACCTACCTGCAAAAGGCGCAGCAGCTCGATGCCACCGCCGAGCCGCGCCTACATTATTTGCTGGCGCGGGCGCTGCACCTGAGCGGGCAGTGGGAGGCCGCCCTCAAGGAGTATGAGCAGGCGCGGCCGGTAGCCGCCGGGGCTACCAGCGACGACCTGGCCGTGACCACCGACGACCTGGCCCAGCGCGTGCGCGAGTGCCGCCGCGGCCAGCAGCTGCAAGCCAAGCCCATTCGGGTGCTCATCGAGAATGCTGGGCCGGCTCTGAACTCGCCCATGTCGGACTACGCGCCGCTGGTTTCGGCCGATGAGTCGGTGCTGCTGCTGACCTCGCGCCGCACGGGCTCGACGGGCGGGCAGCTCGACAGTGAGGGCGACGGAATGCTGGAAGACATTTACCAAAGCGACTGGAACGGCACCGCCTGGAGCCCCGCCCGCAACCTGGGCGCGCCCGTGAACACGCCCCGCCACGACGCCACGGTGGGCCTTTCGGCCGACGGCCAGCACCTGCTGGTGTATATCGAAGATAATGAGGGCGATATCTACGAATCTAACCTACTGGGCAGCACCTGGAGCAAGCCCAAAAGCCTGGGTTCGCGCGTGAATACCAAGTACCAGGAATCGTCGGCCTGCTACTCGCCCGATGGCAAGTACCTGTACTTTGTGAGCGACCGGCCGGGCGGGCGCGGGGGCCGCGACATCTACCGCGTGGAGCTCGACGCTCGCACGCCGGCCCAAAATCTGGGCTCGGTCATCAACACGCCCTACGACGAGGAAGGCGTTTTTATGCACCCCGACGGCAAAACGCTGTATTTCTCCTCCAAAGGCCAAAGCTCGATTGGGGGCTACGATATTTTTAAATCGACCCTCACGGCCACCGGCCAGTGGACCGAGCCCGAAAACCTGGGCTGGCCCATCAACACGCCCGACGACGACGTGTATTTTGTGATGGGTGCCTCGGGCCAGCACGCCTACTACTCGACCGACCTGCCGGGCGGCCTGGGCGGCAAAGACATTTACCGCGTCACCTTTTTGGGCCCCGAGCCGGTAGCCGCCCAGCCGCCCGCGCCCGCCCAGCCCCTGAAGCCCAAGGCCGCTAAGCCCGTGGTGGCTGCCAAGCCCGCCGCGAGCAAAAAGCCCAGCACCGCCAAAAAGCCCGCCGCCGCGAAAGTAGTAGGCACCAAAGCCGCCAAGCCCAGCCCCGCGCCAGCGCCAGCCAAACCCGTTTCGGTGGCCCCGGTGGCCACGCCAGCCCCGGTGGCTGCTGCCACGGCCCAGGTTACCATCGTAAAAGGGATGATTACCGACGCGGTGAGCCATAAGCCCCTGGGCGCCACCATCGAGGTGATTGACAACAAGAAAAACGAGGTGGTCGCTACTTTGCAGGCCAATGCCGTGACGGGGCGCTACCTCGTCAGTATGCCTTCCGGGGCCAACTATGGCCTGGCGGTGCGGCAGCCGGGTTACCTGCTGCACTCGGCCCATTTTGACCTGCCGGCGGGTGCGCCTTATGTCGAGCTGTTGCAGGACATTGCCCTGCAGCGGCCGGTGCCCGGCACCACGGTGGGGCTGCGCAATATTTTCTTCGTGCCCGCCCAGGCCGAGCTGCGCCCCGAAAGCGCGCCCGAGTTGGTGCGCCTCAAGCAGCTGCTGGCCGAGCAGCCCAAATTGCGCCTCCAGCTCATTGGCCAGGCCAACGGCCCGGCCGATGCCGACGCCGCCACCGACCTCAGCCAGCAGCGCGCCGAAGCCGTACTCACTTACCTGGCCACCCACGGCATTGCCCGCACCCGCCTCAGCACGGCCAGCCCCGCCGCCAACCAGCCCGTGGCTTCGCTCAGCGAAACCGACCAGTCTACTGGCTTTAAAGTAGTTGGTAGTAATTAAACGCGCGGCTTATTCTTTATCATTACTTACCGGGCAAGCGCCAGCGCGGGCCGCCCCAACCTCTTTTTTGGCCTTGCCGCCGGCCTGGCCGGGCGGCGGGGTCGGGGAAAGTGATTTTCGTAATTTATGCTGCGTAAGGCGGGTTTTTGGCGGGTGGTGCTGGGGCTGCTGCTGCTGGCTGGGGTGGCCGGGGCGGCCCCGCTGCCCACGCCCCGGGCGTTTGTGCGGCAGTTTGGCCCGGCCGATGGCCTGAGCCAGCCTTTTATCTACTGCCTGCTGCAAGACCGGCAGGGCTACCTCTGGCTGGGCACCGCCGAGGGCCTGGTGCGCTACGACGGCTCCCGCTTTCAAACCCTGACCACGGCCGATGGCCTGGCCGAAAACTTCGTGACGGGCCTGTGGGAAGAGCCCGGCACCGGCCGCCTCTGGGTGGCCCACTACCAGGGCGGCCGCTCGCTGCGGCCGGGGCCGGGGGCGGCTTTTCGGCCCCAGCCCGCCACCGCCAGGCTACCGGCGGGCTGGGCCGCGCCCCCGCCCGGCCCACCGGCCCCCGACTCGGCCCGCCTGCGCGCCTACCTGCGCCGCTACCCCTTGCGGCTGCCCGCCGAGGTGGCGCCAACCTGCCTGCTCGAAGACCAGGACGGCACGGCCTGGCTCGGCACGGCCGGCCAGGGCCTGTGGCGCCACAGCAACCGGTTTGCGCAGCTCGTGCCTTGGCCCACTAGCCACGCAGCGGCCGAGGTGGCGCTGGCCAGCACGCAGCCGGGTGTTTTGGCCGGGCTTGGCAATCAGCTATTCACCCTTCCCGCCCAGGCCAGCCAACCTAGCGGGCTGCCCACGCCGGTGCGGGCCTTGCTGCCCCGGCCGCCGGCGCTGGGCGGCGGCACCTGGCAGGGCCGGGCGCGGGGCGGCGTGTGGGCAGCGGCCCCCGGCGCGGCGGCCGCCCGCGTGCCGGGCCTGCCCGCCGGCCTCGATGTGGCGGCGCTGGCGTACTCGCCCACGTCGGGGCTGTGGGTGGGCACCGTGGCCGATGGCCTCTACCACGTGCCGCTGTCGCCGGGCGGCACGGCGCGGCCAGCCGAGCACTACACCACCGCCAATGGCCTGCTGCACAACCAGATTTATGCCCTGCTGGCCGACCGCCACGGCCGCGTGTGGGTGGCCACGCACGGCACCGGTCTGGCCGCCTGGCACCCCGGCCGCCACCGCTTCGAGCACTATAAGCTAAATGGCAGCGGCCTGCTGGCCAATGCCCTGGCCGAGGCTGCCGATGGCACTATTTGGGTGGGCACCGAGGGCCAGGGCCTCTACTACTACCCGGCCGGCGCGGCCCGCTGGCAGCACCTGGGCCCCGCCCCGGCGGGCCAGCCCAGCGACTATACCTTGGCTATGCTGCCCGTGGGCCGGCAGCTGCTGCTGGTGCAGCCGCAGGGGCTGGCGCTGCTCGGGGCCGGGCAGCGGGCAGCGCGGCCCCTACGGCTGCTAGCGCGCAATTTTTTGCCGGCCGTGGCTGGCTCGGGTGGCGCACGGCCCACCGTGTGGGTGGCCACGCAGGAGGGCTTGTTGAAGCTCGACTGGGCGGCGCTACTGGCCTGGGCGGCGCAGGCGGCCCCCGCCCCCAGCCTGGCGCTCACCGGGGCGGAAGTGGATGGCGAAGGCCGCCTGCCCACAGCCGTGGGCAGCTTGCCCGCGCGGCAGCACCGCGTCAGCTTCGCGTTTCAGGGCCTGAGCCTGGCGGCCGGCGACGAGCCGCTGCTGTACCAATACCGCCTGCGCGGCCTTTCGGAGGCATGGAGCCGCCCCAGCCCGGCCGGCGAGGCGCAGTTTCCGGGCCTCGGGGCCGGGCGCTACGTGCTGGAGGCTCGCGTGCGCTACGCCAGCCCCACTACCGCACCCTGGAGCCCGGTGGCGCGGGCCAGCTTTCGCATCGCGGCGCCGTGGTGGCAGCAGGGCTGGGTGCTGGGGCTGGGCTTTTTGGCCCTGGTAGCGGGCACGCTGGCCGTGGTGCGCGGGCGCGAGCGCCTGCTGCGCGCCCAGCGGGCGCACCTCGAAGTAGTGGTGCGCCAGCGCACCAGCGAGCTGCGCCAAAAAAACGCCCACATCGCGCAAATGAATGGCGACCTGCTGGTGGCCCGCGACGCGGCCGAGGCTTCGCGCCGGGCCAAGGCGCATTTTCTGGCCAATATGAGCCACGAAATCCGCACCCCGATGAACGCGGTTATCGGCCTCACCAACCTGCTGCAGCACACGCAGCCCACCCGCGAGCAGGCCGAGTACCTGGCGGCCATCGGCTCGTCGTCGCAAAATTTATTGGTCATTCTCAACGACATCCTCGACTCGTCGAAGATGGAGGCCGGCAAGCTCACGCTCGAGCAAATCCCCTTCCGCCTGCCCGACGCCGTGCGCCGCCTCAGCACGCTATTTCGCTACGCGGCCGACAGCAAGGGGCTGCTGCTGTGCGTGGAAGTGGCCCCCGAAGTGCCCGCCGCCGTGCTCGGCGACCCCACTCGCTTGCAGCAAATACTCGTCAACCTGGTCAGCAACGCCCTGAAATTCACGCGCCAGGGCGGCGTAACGGTGCGCGTGGGCCTGTCCAACACCGCGCCGCCCGATGCAGAGCACGCCGCCCTGCGCTTTGCAGTGCAAGACACGGGCATCGGCATCGCGGCCGATAAGCTGGGCGCCATTTTTGAAGATTTTTCGCAGGCCAATGCCAGCACCACCCGCGAATTTGGCGGCACCGGCCTGGGCCTCAGCATCGCCCGCAACCTAGTGCAGCTGCACGGCGGCTGGCTGGGCGTGCGCAGCACGGAAGGCGCGGGCTCCGAGTTTTTCTTCGAGCTAACCTACCCCGTGGCCGACGCCGCGCGGGCGCAGCCCGAGGTGTCGGCCGGGCCGCTGCCCGCCTTCGAGCCCGCCCTGCGCGTGCTGGTGGCCGAAGACAACGAGCTAAACCAGCTCGTAGCCCGCAAAACGCTGGAAAATTGGAACGTGCAGGTCACCATCGCGGCCAACGGCCGCCTGGCCGTGGCGCTGGCCACCGAGGCTGCCGAACCCTTCGACGCGGTGCTCATGGATGTGCAGATGCCCGAGCTCGACGGCTACGCGGCCACCCGGGCACTGCGCGCAGTATTCCCCGATACCCGGCATTTGCCCATCATTGGCCTCACGGCCTCGGTGCTGCCCGAAGACCGGGGCCTGGCCCTGGCCGCCGGCATGAACGACACCCTGGCCAAGCCCTTCGACCCGGCCCTGCTGCACGCCCGGCTGGCCTACTTCACGGGGCGCCCGGTGGCCGGGGCCAGCGAAGCCACGCCGCCGCCACCGCCGGAAGCCCCGGCCGCCCTGCGGCCCGACTGGCAGCTGCTAGAGGAGCTGGCCGGCGGCAATACTTCCTTTATTCATCAGATAGTCAATACTTTCCTCCAGGAAGCACCGCCGCTGGAAGCGCTGCTGGAGGCGGCATTTCCGCACGATGCGGCGCAGGTAGCGCAGGTGGCTCACAAGCTCAAGGGCCAGGTGGCCTACTTTGGGGTGCCCGTGCTGCACACCCAGCTCGATGAGCTAGAGCGCAGCGCCCGCCGCCACGACTGCGCGCACGGCCAGCCGCTGCTCCAGGCTATTTGTCAGCAGCTTGGGCAGCTTTATCCGCTTTTGCAGGCGCGCATCTGAACTTCGCCCCATCACTTCCAGTTTTTTATATATAATAAATTTAATATTATTAATTTCCCTGGTGGTTTTCTACTCGATATTTTGGCTAATGCAGCCGCTCAGCATTACTTTTATACAATTAGCAACTTTAGAAAAATAGGCAGTATGAAACCAAGCTCTTCTATGATTATTTCCCCTTCTGAGCCAGTTGCCGCCAGCATGCCGCTGCGCTGCCTGGTCGTCGACGACGACCCGCTGTCGGTGCAGATAGTATTGAACTGTATTGCCAATACTCCGTTTTTGCAAGCCGTGGGCTCCTGCACCAGCGCGGTAGCCGCCGCCGAACTGCTGCGTACCCAAACGCAGCCTATTGATGTACTTTTTCTGGATATCGAGATGCCCCTGATGTCGGGCATCGACCTTCTGCAAATGCAAATTGAGCTGCCGCAGGTCGTGCTCATCAGCAGCAGCGATAACTATGCGGTGCAGGCCTTCGAGTTTGCCGTGGCCGACTACCTGCTCAAGCCCTTGTCGTACCCCCGCTTTTTGCAGGCTGCTCAAAAGGTGCTGGAACTCATCAGCGCCGAGCGCGCTACCGATGGCGAGCCCGCTACGGGCCTGGCCACCCCGGCCACCGAGCCCGATTTTACCTTCGTAAAAATAGATACGAAGCTGGTGCGGGTCGATTTTAAGGAGGTGCAGTACGTGGAGGCCCTCGGCGACTACGTGCACATCGTGACGAGCCAGAGCAAGCTCATCGTGTACAGCACCATGCGCGCCATTGAGGAAAAATTTCCGCCCTCGCAGTTCGTACGCGTGCACCGCTCCTTTATCGCCAACCTCAATTGCATTCAGGCGCTGGAAGACAATTCGTTACTGATTAAAGACAAGCACATTCCGGTGGGCCAAACCTATCTGCGCACCGTATTGCAGCGGCTCAACCGGCTGTAGGCGTCGGTGCCGTGGTTTTTTGCCTTGCCGGTAGCCCAACTCTTTATTTTATGCCCATATCACGTACTCTATCAGCTATTCTGGTGGCAGCCAGCAGCTTATTATCCTACCAGGCCGCCCGTGCCCAAGCGGCCGGGGCCGACTGCGGCCCGCCGATACTGCCGCAACTCTGCGTGGACTTCGACGCCAGCCGCTCGGTAGACCCGGCCGCCGGCCCGCTCGTGTACCGCTGGCAAATGGGCGATAGCACTACCCTTACCGGCCTCACGGTGAGCCACTGCTACAAGCGCCGCGCCCGCTACCAAGTGGTGCTCGACGTGCTGGTGCCCGCTACCGGCGAGGTGCGCCCGGCCGAAAAAACTTTCGATGTTAACCTGCTGGCCCAGCCCGTTATCTACTTCCGCGTACCCACGGCCACGGCGCGCGTGGGCCAGCCCGCTACCTTCGACGCCCTCGACTCGGGCCTGCCCACTTGCCAGAACGTGCAGTATATCTGGGACTTTCGCGATGAGACTACCCAGCAAGGCCGGCGCATCGAGCACACCTTTCGCCGGCCTGGCCGCTACCAGGTGCGCCTGAGCCTGCGCGGCTACGGCCCCGGCGACTGCGCCAGCAGCCACTGCGCCACCCAGGAAGTGGTGGTAGAGCCATAGCAATTCTATCAATTAGCAACCTACAACCAGATGATTATCACTTCGCAACCTACCAATCGCCAACTATAGCCCCACCAGCTTATTCCGGCTTGCCCGCCCGCAGAATGGCCAGCGTCAGCTCCCACAGGCGCTCGTAGGGGATGATTTCTACCTCGGCGTCGGCATCGCCCACCATGGGGGCCTGGCTGAGTTGGGCCAGGCGGTGCTGGCCGCGCTTGGCCAGCACTTCGGGGTCAAACTCGGCTTCGGGCAGCAGCAGCATCAGGCGCAGCAGCGTGCGGCTGCGCAGGGTGGCGGCATCGCGCAGGTGCCGCTGCTGGTACTTGCGCAGCCGCTCGAGGCGCGTGAGCACGGGCTCTAGCTCGCGCTGGCGCAGGTAGTGCAGCAGCTGAAACACCAGAATAGCCACGTTGTGCCCACGCTTGTCGCGCGTGAACTCGGGCACCAGCAGCAGCGCCGAAGTCACCATCTGGTTGCGGCGGCGCGTGGAGTGCGCCTCCTCGGGCTGCACAAACTCGGCGTAGGCCTGCAGCAGCTGCCAGCGCTCCTGGGCCGCCGGGCGCTGCTTCGGAAAAGACGGGTTTTTGTGCGCTACGTGCAGCAGGCGCAGGGCGTGGTCGTACTCGCCGGCGTGCAGGGCCAGCAGCAGGTAGTGCTCGTAGAAGTAAAACCAGTTGTTGGAGGTAGGGTGCAAGTCGGCCGCGAAATCCTCGGCCAGCTTGAGGCCCGCCTTGTACTGCCGGCTACGCAAGTGCGCGTACACGCTCATAAACTGGTTGAAGCGCTGGTCGAAGCGCCGCTCGTTCAGCTTGCCCTGCCGCAGCTGCTGCGTGGCCGCCGTGGTGTAGCGAATGACCTCGTCGTAGCGCCCCGTGAGCTCGGCGTGTACCACCCGCAGGCGATAAAGGGCGATATACGTCGCAAACGTATTCGCTTCTTTGTGCAAATGCTCGGCTTTTTCGATGTAGCCAAGCATTTTGGGCAGTAAGGTGCGGCGCATGGTGACGGCCCGCGTCATGGTCAGGCGCACTTCGATGGCTAGCTGCTCGGCTTCTTGCTCATGCACAAGTGTTTGGCGCAGCTTGGCCAGTTTCTTAACGTGGCTGTTGTACTTGTGCAGCTGCCGCTGCTCAGCATAGAGCGTACTCAGGCGCTGGCAAGCCTGCTCGGCATACTTGGTAAACTCCCCCTTTTCGGCTTCGCGCAGGCAGCGCCGCAGCAAGCGCTCGCTCAAGGCATACTCTCCCTCCAGGTACAGAATAGTTACTTTATGCAGCAAATCCAGGCATTCCAGCTCGTAGCGCCGCGCCACGAATAGGCGGGCATCGGTGTGGTCCAGAAAAAACAGGTGATTGAGCAACTTATCCTGCACCCGCGCCCGCAAGCGCCGAAAGGCTGTTTGGCTGGCTTCCGAGCTCTTACCATATATCTGCTTAGCAGCTTGAGCACCAGTGATGTGGCTATCGGCAGCCAAAATAGTGGCTAGCTGGGTTTCCTTGCCGGGCTGCCGGGCATCCAAGTCAAGCAGCGGCTCATTTCGGAGGCGGCGCAATGTCACAATTCGAGCCAAACTCGCAATTTCTTTCATAAAAAAAGTGCCTCAGAAGGCTAAACAGCGGGATTTTGGTGCCTAAAAGCACTAAAAGTACAGCATAAAAAAACAATCGGTTTGTCCTTTTTTCATTGCCGGCCAGCCTGAACCTTTGCAAAGTGAACAGGTGAGCTTTTTTCTCACGAAGCGATGTCACAATTTGTATTTTTTATTGCAAAAAAATAGTAAAAAAAGGGCCTTCACTAGCTGGAAACAAGCATTAAGCCGCTAATTTTGCTAGCAATAATTACATAAATTATAATAATTTTTCATGTCCTGTTTACAAGGACATTGTCCTTTGCAGCCGCTCGGTCAGGAGGGAATTTTGTATCACTTAACCACCTACAAAACCCCACTCCCCTACCATGTTTGACCTGATTGTACTCGCGCTAATCCAATTTGCCACCCTGACTGGCACCCCCACCAACAACATCGGCAGCAGCGGCTGGGACCACGACTACACTGGCTCGACGCCGACCTCGGCCATCGGCAGCAGCGGCTGGGACCACGACTACACCGGCTCGACCTCGACCTCGGCTATCGGCAGCAGCGGCTGGGACCACGACTACACTGGCTCGCCGGCGCCAGACCCCGTTATCGGCAGCAGCGGCTGGGACCACGACTAGGTCAGACAACGCTCGATGCTTCCTTAACTTGCCGGGGTTGATTGCTAAGCCGTCGGTTAAATGAAGTACGCGTGGATTATTCTTCTGCTGGCTATTGGTGGCTGCATGTGCTCCTCCGTGGACAAGCACCAGAACCACAGCATCGTTCGAGTGCGCTGGGTTCGCGACCCCGAAAACCTGTCGCCCCTGGTTCAGCCTAATCAGAATGCCGTGGAGGCCCTGGGGCTGTTGCACTGCAGCTTGCTGCAGCTGGATTTCGCGACCGGCGAGCACATGCCTTCGCTGGCCGACTCGCTGCCCCGCCTGCGCCTGATAGGCGACTCGCTAACCGAGGTGCAGTACCAGCTGCGGCAGGAGGCTACCTGGGACAATGGCCGCCCCGTGCTGGCCAGCGATGTCGCGTTTACCCTCAAGCTTTACCAATGCCCCGGCCTGCCCAACGAGAAGGCCAAGGCGCAGCTCAGTTTTATCCGGGCTGTCAAACTCTATCCCGCTTACCCCCGGCGCTTCACCTTGGTGTGCCGGGGGCAAGTACCCGGGTTCAGCTATGAAACCGGCGACTTCCCCATTTTGCCCGAAGCCGCCCTTGATGCCAAGCATACCCTGCGCAGCTATTCGCTGGCGCAGCTAGCCCGCCTGTCGAGCCTGCCCCCGCGCGATACCACGCTCACCGCCCTGGTGAGCCGCTACCAGCACGCCGACCCCAGCCACCACCCCGAGCGGCTGCCCGGCTGCGGGGCTTACCGGCTGGTGGCGTGGGACATCGACCGGTTTTTGACGTTTGTGCGCAAGCCGCACTGGTGGGCCGATACCCTGCGGCCGGCCCCGTTTGTGCTGCAAGCCAAGCCCCGGCAGCTCACCTACGTTATTATATCGGACGAAAACACGGCGGCGCTGGCCCTGCGGCGGCACGAGCTAGACGTGCTGCCGCAGCTGTCGGCCCGTGCCTTTCGGCGCTTGCGAGCCGCCGACTCGACCGACCAGGAATTGTCTTTTTATTCGATTCCTTCCTATGAATTGCTCATGGCCGGGTTCAACACTCGCCGGCCGATGCTGCGCGACTCGCTGACGCGCCAGGCCCTGGGCCAGTTGTTTGACCCGGCCCAGCTACAGCGGGCTACGCAGCTGGGCCAAGGGCTGCGCACCGTGGGGCTGGTGCACCCGCACAATTGGCGCTACTACAACGACAGCCTGCCACTACCTGCCTACACCCCCCGGCGGGCCGCAGCCTTGCTGCGGCAAGCGGGCTGGCAGCGCCGGCTAGCGGGCTGGGTGCAAACCAAAAACCCGCCCCAAGCAGCCCCGCAGGCGCTAACGCTGCGAATGCGCTACCGCGCCGACGACCCGACTTTTGCTACCATCGCGCTGCAGTTCAGGGCGGCGGCGGCGGCGCTTGGCATTCCGGTGGCGCTGCTGCCCACCGAGTCGTCGTCGTTCACGAAGGCCCTGCGCGAGGGCGACTTCGACCTCTACGTGCGTAAAGTCAGCAGCACGCCTTTCACCTTCGATTTTACGACGCTGCTGCACTCACGCACCATTCCAGAGAGCAACTTCACCAAGTTCAGCACCCCCACCACCGACCGGCTCATCGAGGACATCGCCACCACCGGGGCGCCGGCCCAGCGGCGGCAGCTGCTGCGGCGCTTTCAGGCGATAGTGCAGGCGCAGGCGCCGCTGGTGCCGCTGTTTTTTCTGCCCTACCGGCTGGCCGCCGACCGGGAGCTGCAGCACTTGTACCCCTCGGGCTACAAGCCGGGCTACTACGCCGCTGCCGCCACCTGGAACCTCGCCACCGGCACCGTGGCGGCGCACTAAGCCCGAAGTATGAAGCGCTGGCTACTGCTGCAAATCGGACGGGCCGGCCTGGCGGCCTGGGCCACGGCCTCGCTGGTTTTTATCCTGAGCCGGCTGCTGGCGGCCGGCGCCGAAGAAGCCCTGCTGGGCGAAGCCCCCGACTTGCAGACGCGCACCGTGGCCAGCAGCCCAGTGGCCCGGCAGGCACTGCAGCAGCGCCTGGGGCTCGATGAGCCCGTTTTTTACGTTACGCGCACTAGCCGCGACCCAGCCGCCTGGCGGTGGCACGGCCCCCACAACCAGTACCACCGCTGGCTGGCCGGGCTGCTACGGGGCCAGTTGGGCTGGTCCTATCGCACGGGCCAGCCCATTGGCCCGCAGCTGCGGGCAGCTTTTGCCTACACGCTGCCGCTGGCGGTGCTGGCCGCCGCCGGGGCCACAGTGGCGGCGCTGGGCCTAGGGCTGGCGCTGGCCAGCGGCGGCCCGGCGAGTGGCGGGTGGCGGGCAGCGCTGCACTTGGCACTCACCAGCTTGCAGGGTATTCCGGTTTATGCGCTGGCGCTGGGTTTGCTATTTGTCTTTGCTAATCCCGACGCGCTCAACTTATTGCCAGCCTACTCGCTGGGCGCTAACCCTGCCGACCTGACGCCCGCCGCCTATGCGCTTCAGCTTATAATGCCCGTGCTGACGCTGGTGCTGGCCGTGCTGCCCGAACTGGCACTGCCGCTGGCCGCTGCCCTGCGCCACGAGCTGCGCGCCGACTATGCCACCACCGCCCGCGCCAAGGGCGTGCCCGCTGCCCGCCTGCTCCGCCATCATGCCCTGCCCAATGCCCTGCTACCGCTACTCACGTCTTTTGCCAACCTGCTACCTACGCTGCTGGCCGGCACGGTGCTGGTAGAGTCGGTTTTTTCCTTGCCCGGTATGGGCCGCCTGCTGGCCGAGGCCGCCGCCGCCCACGACTACCCGGTGGTGGTGGCGGGCGTGCTGGTTACGGCAGGGGTGCGCCTGCTATGCCTGGCCCTGGCCGATGTCCTGTACGCGCTAGCCGACCCACGCATTCGCCTCGCCTTATGACCTTTACATCCCGCCCACGCCCTGCGGCACTGCGCCGGCTGGCCATCGGCTGGCTGGTAATGGTGGGGGCGGCGGGCCTGCTGGCTCCCTGGCTGCCGCTGCCCTTCGCGGTGGGGGTGCCCGACCTGCTGCACCTCGCCGAGCCGCCCGCCTGGACCACCGCGCCCCGGCACTGGTTGGGCACCGACCTGTTTGGGCGCGATGTGCTTACTGAGCTGCTATTCGGGGCCCGGCAGGTAGTGGTGCTAAGCTTGCCGGCTACCGCGCTGGCCGCGCTGGCCGGGGCGCTGGCCGGGGGCAGCGCTGGCTTTTGGGGCAACCGAGGCTGCCGGCTGCCGCTGGCGGCCTGGCTGTTGGGCCTGGCCGGGGCGTGGTGGCTGGCGGTGCTGCCGGGCGGGGGCCACGCCGCCGCCGGGCTGCTGGGCGCGGCAGCCCTGGCCGGGTGGGCCGCGCCGCGCCTGCCATGGGTAAGCCGTGCGCAGTGGCCTTTGCCGCTCGACAGTCTTTTTCAAGCGGCGATTACGCTGCTTGGGGCCGTGCCCCGGCTGGTGCTGGTGCTCACGCTGGCCGCTGGCCCGCCGCTCCCGATGGGCCAGCTACTACTGCTGCTCGGGGCCGTGGCCTGGCCCGAGCCCGCCCGGCAGGTGCGCGCCCAAATGCTGCAGGTGCGCACGCTGCCTTTTGTGGAGGCCGCCCGCGCCGTGGGCCTCTCCCCCACCCAAGTATGGCTGCGCCACGCCTTGCCCCACGCCTGCCGCCCCCTGCGCGCCGTGGTGCCGCTGAGCCTGGCCGGCCTCATTGGGCTAGAAACCACCCTGGCTTTTTTGGGTGTTGGGCGCCCCCCGGATGTGGCCAGTTGGGGCCAGCTTTTGGGCATGGTGCGGCAGGAGCCCAGTGCCTGGTGGCTGGTGGCCAGTGCCGGGGGCGCCCTGCTCCTCACCCTACTGGCGCTACAGCAAGTGGCCCGCAGCAACCGCTAGCACCAGCTTTTTTTAGGAGAAAAGGCCCGCTTTGGCGGGCCTTTTTGGTAAGTTCAATGTCACAATTTCGCACTTTTCGAGCAAAAAAAATAAACCAAAGTAATTTGCATCATTTACTTAATTCATTGCTAAACAGAACTATAGTTAAAAAAAATCACTAATGCTCAGCTTATATTTTTCAATTATTCTGGGTTTTTTATGCCTTTCAACCCACAAACATCCACAATACCTGATGTCTTAAAAAAAGCAGGTTTGTCCTTTTCATGGCTCATAAGCACCTCTAACATTGTATCAGAATAAGAGGCTGAGGTGCCTATCGCCCCAGCTACTCTGCCCCTCTCCAGCCATATCTGCCATGACTAATACTTACTGTTTCAACCAGGCCATCTCGCCAGCGGGGGCACTAGCGGAAGATTTTTCTTACCTGTCGGCCGAGCGTGACTTCATGACGCCCGACGGGCGGCTGGTACCCCGCGCCTTGGGCGAGGCCGCCCTGCGCCAGCGCACGGCGCTGCTGGTAGGCGGCCTGCTAGTGGGCTTTTGGCCCTCCCAGCCGTAGCTAATAGTCTTAATTTATATCGCCTTGCAAGTCCCGCCTGCGGGTAGGCTTTGCCATTCATTCGCCGTATTCAGCGTCCAGTATTCGAGTCCATTTATCAAAAAGCGGAAGGTTTATAGCTGAAAAACCCGTTGGCACTGCCAACGGGTTTTTTTACGCCTTACAACTTGGTTGATTGAGCATTATCTACCCCCGACGTTTGGTGCGCTAGCAAGGCAATGCCCTCTCTGAAAGAGCGGGGTTGGTAGCCTAGTTCCTGCTCGGCTTTTTCAATAAGAAACCCCGTGCGCGCCGGCCGGCGCCCCGGCTGCGCGAAGGTAGTGCTATCGACGGGTTCCAGCAGCGTCTTGTCGAGCCCGAAGAAATCGGCTACCTGCTCGGCCATCTCGAAGGGCGTCAGCAGCTCGTAGCCGCTGATATGGTAAATACCCTGGGCCGACTGGCGGGCCAGCAGCCAGCAGCCTTCGGCCAGGTCTTCGGCCAGGGTGGGCGTGCGGCACTGGTCGGTTACGACCTTTATTTTCTGACCTTTGCGTAGCGAGTCGCGCACCCACAGCACGATATTGCTGCGGCCGCCGCCGTGCAGGGTGCCATACACCAGCACCGTGCGGGCAATGGCCCAGCGCAGGCCGGGCGTGGCCTGCACTGCGCGCTCGGCCGCCAGCTTGCTGGCCCCGTAGTGGCTGATGGGGTCGGGCGCGGCGTCTTCGGCCAGCGGGCCTTCTTTTCCGTTGAAAATGAAGTCGGTACTGAGGTGCGTGAGGTGGATATTAAGGTCGGCGCAGGCGGCGGCTAGGTGCTCGACGGCGGTTACATTCTGGGTCCAGCAGGCTGCCTGGTTTAGCTCGCAGTCATCAACCTGGGTCATGGCGGCCGTGTGGATGACGTGCGTGGGCTGCTCCTGCGCCAATACTTGCCACACCCGGGCCGCATCGGTCACATCGAGCGGCACGAAATGCAGGTCGGGATAGTGGTCGGCCAAGCGGTTGGTGCCGCGAGCCGTAGCTACCAGTGCCACCTCGGGATGCTGGTGCAGTAGCCCTACCAGCTTTTGGCCAAGCAACCCGTTGGAGCCGGTGAGGAGAATTTTCATAGCAAAAAGCGCTAAAACCAGATGGGCGGGCGCGCTACCCGCTGGGGTAGCGCGCCCGCCCGCCGCGGTTAGTATTTATAGCCGTAGAGCTGGGTGATTTTCTTTTTCTTGAGCTTTTCCACCTTCATCGTCATTTTGAGGTCGGTGAGCGGGCGGTCGCGGGCATCCTTGGGCAGGGCCGCGATTTTGTCTATTACCTCTTGACCCTGAATTACTTGCCCAAATACCGTGTATTGACCATCCAAAAAGTGCGTGCCCTGGTGGTTTTCGACCAGGTAAAACTGGCTGCCGCTGCTGGCGCGCTGCGGGTTGGCAAAGTCGCCCTGGCGGGCGGCGGCCAGCGCGCCGTAGTCGTGCTTGTGGCCGGCGGCTAGCTCGGCCGGAATGGTGGGCTCGTTGGGCTGGCCCTGGCCGTCGTTGGTGGGGTCGGCGTCTTTGGAATTGGCATCGCCGCCCTGCACCATAAACTGCGGAATGACGCGGTGAAACGTGGTGCCGTTGTAAAAACCCGACTTGGATTTTTTCAAAAAATTAGCCCGGTGCAAGGGCGTGTCGCTGAATAGAATAAGCCGAATATCGCCCAAGCTGGTGCTGATGGTCACTACTTCATCTTTCTTACTTTTTAGCGGGTTTTTGGCTGCCCGGCCGGCAAAGCTTAGCAGCAGCAAACTCAGCAGCAGCGAGAGGCGAAGCGAGCGAATCATCATTGGAAAAAACAAATAAATTCAACCTTACAAGCAAAAATACACCCGGTAGCGCGGCCGCTACAACTCGCCCCGCTGCTCGCGGATGCTGGCCAAAATGGCCTCGCCGCCGTGGCTCAGCACGCGCTCGGCCAAGGCCAAGCCGAGGCCCTCGGCCTGCGCGGCGGGCGCGGTCTGGGCGAAGTCCACGTACTCCTCGCCGCTGAGGCTCACGATGCCGGCATGAAGGTGAATATCACCCACTTCAGTGAGCGTGGCCAGGGCAAACGATGGGATGCTGCACCCGCCTTCCATGCGGCGCAGAAACGAGCGCTCGGCCAGCAGGCAGCGGTGCGTGGGGGCATGGTCGAGGGCCTGCTTTATCTTGATTTTCAGCTCTTCATCCAGAAAACGCGAGCTTTCGACCGCGATGCTACCCTGGCCCACGGGCGGCACAAACTGACTGGTGGGCAGGTAGTGCCGGATGAGGCCGTCGTAGCCCATGCGGTGCACGCCGGCGTAGGCCAGCACCAGCGCATCGTACTGGCCCTCTTCGAGTTTGCGCAGGCGCGTCTGGAGGTTGCCGCGCGCCTCGGCGGTAGTGGCCTCGGGGTAGAAGCGGCGCAGCAGCGCTTTGCGGCGGGTGCTGCTGGTGCCGAGCACGATGCCGGGCCGGGCAATGTCAAAATCCTCCTTAAAGCTGACTATTACATCGTTAACCCGCTCGCGCTCCAGGAAGGCCAGCAGCTCCAGGTCGGGCGGGATGGTGCTTTGCACGTCTTTGGCCGAGTGGATGGCCAGGTGCGTATCGCCGCGGCGCAGGCTTTCTTCGAGCTCTTCGGTGAAGACGCCCTTGGCGCCGATTTTGGCCAGCGAGCGGTCGAGCACCTGGTCGCCCACGGTTTGCATGGGCACTATTTCGGTGGGCAGGCCGGCTTG
>JAKONR010000403.1 GCA_022701825.1 Hymenobacteraceae bacterium
GAAGCCGCCGGGGCTTTGGCCGGTGGGCACGGGCGTGTTCTCGTAGTCGAGCTTCTCCACCCGGTTCATGTTGTAGGAGGCGTTGAAGCTGGTCGTCCACTCAAACGCGCCTACTAGGTTGCGCGAATTCAAGCTCAGCTCCACGCCGCGGTTAAATACCTCGCCGATGTTGATGTAGGTGCGGGTGTACCCCGTGAGCGACGAGAGCGGCACTTGATACAGCAAATCCTTGGTTTGCTTGGTATAGTAGTCAGCCGATACTTGCAGGCGGTTATTAAGCACGCTGAAATCGAGGCCGTAGTTGAAACTACCCGTCTGCTCCCAGCCCAGGTCGCGGTTCTGGAAGCCGATGGGCGCGTAGCCGGTGATGCTCGCCCCGTTGAGCGAGTAGTTGCTGATGCCCAGCAGCGAAAACTGCGAGTCGTTCGGGATGCGGTTGTTACCCGTTACGCCCCAGCTGGCCCGCGCCTTGAGGTCGGTTACAAAGGTGACGTTCTTCATAAACTCCTCGCCCGAAATGCGCCAGCCCGCCGACACGGCCGGGAAGTAGCCCCAGCGCCGATTCAAGCCGAACTTAGAGGAGCCGTCGCGCCGCAGGCTGGCCGAGAGCAGGTATTTCTCTTTGTAGTTGTACTGCGCCCGGGCGAAGTACGAGAGCAGCGCCTCGCGGCCGGCCGTGATGTTGCTACGGTTCACGGTCGAGTTGGCCCGGTCAAACAGGTAGGTTAGGTCGTTGGGCAGCTGACCATTTTCCTGCTGCGAAAAATCGGTGCCCGTGCGCTCGACCGAATAGCCCGCAATAGCGTTGAGGCTGTGCGCCCCGCCCACCCCAAACGAGCGGTTGTAGTTGAGCACGCTCTGAAACAGGTAGCGCGTGGTAAACGTCTGCGAGTAGCGCGAGGTGCTCAGCGAGCCGGGAGCCGCCCCAAACCACTCGCGGCTGGCATTGGTAGGCGTGTATATCTGGTCCTGGAAATAGGTATTGTCCATGGCCCCCAGCAGTTGCAGCTGCAAGCCTTTGTAAACGTCGAAGTTGAGCCCCATGTTGGCATTGAGGCGGGTGCGGGTGCCGTTGGCATCGGTGCGCTCCATCACGGCCACCGGGCTGATGTAGCGGCCCGACCACGGGTAGGTGGTGTAGGGGTCGGCGCCCACGTACACGCCCGCTTCCTTGGGGCCCACGGGCGGCATTTGGGCGGCGTTGAGAGCCTGCCCGCCGGTGCCGTCTACGCGGCCCAGGCTGCTCCACTCCATGCTCGGGGCCAGGGTCAGGAAGAACTTGATGCCCTTGCGCACCTGCGCATCCACGTTGGCGCGCAGCGTGGCGCGCTGCAAATCGCTGCCGATGATGATGCCCTTTTGGTTGAGGTACGAGCCGTTCACGTTGTAGTTCACGTTGTCGGTACCGCCCGTCACGCCCACCGTGTACTGCTGCATAATGGCGCGCCGGAAGATGGCCTTCTGCCAGTCGATGTACGCCAGGCTGTCCTGGCCGTACTGCCACTTGGGGTCGTAGGTGTAGCGAATGATGTTGGTTTGGCTGGGTGGTACGCCATTCACCGTGAGGCGCTGAATGCGAGTGGCCCGCGAGTCGTCGGCCCGGTTCTGCGGGTTTTGGTTGAGCCAGTCCAGGTCAATGCCTTCCTTGCGCATCTGTATCCAGTCCTCGGCCGACTGCACGTTGAGCTTGCTCTCGGCCACCTGCATGCCCGTGTAGCCCGTAAAATTGAGCTTGGCCGCGCCTTTTTTGCCGCGCTTGGTGGTCACGAGCACCACGCCGTTGTTGCCGCGCGAGCCGTAGATAGCGGCCGAAGCCGCGTCCTTCAGCACGTCGATGCTGGCCACGTCGGTGGGGTTGATGCCGCGCAGGTTGTCCACCGGCACGCCGTCTACCACGTACAGCGGCTCGGTATTGGCGTTGATGGAGGCCGCGCCCCGCACCCGGATTTGCAGTTCGGCACCCGGCTCGCCGCTGGTGGTTTGCACGTACACGCCGGGCATCTGGCCCACCAGCGCGTTTTCGATGCGGTTTACGGGCCGCTCCTCGATTTCCTTGGCCGTGATGCCCGCCACCGCACCGGTCACGTTGCCGGCCTTTTGGGTGCCGTAGCCCACTACCACTACGTCCTCCAGCGCGTTATCGTCGGGGTCGAGGCTGAGGCTGACGCTGGTTTTGCCGCTGAGCGGAATCTCGCGCTTCACGTAGCCCACGAAGGAGAAAATGAGCGTGCCCTCGCCGCCCGGCACGCTCAGCGAGTAGCTGCCGTCGGCGCCGGTGGCGGTGCCGTTGGTAGTGCCTTTCAGCAGCACCGTCACGCCGGGCAGGGTTTCGTTGGTTTTGGCGGCCGTTATCTTACCCGTAATGGTAACCGGGGGCTTGGACTGGGCCAGCGCCGCGCCAGCCCACAGCCACAGCAGCAGCACGAGGCCGCCGCCAAAGCAGTAGATTTTCTTCATAGGAAGAGGGGTGGGAAAAAGGAGTCTGAATGGCCTTCGGATGAAGGGGCTACAAAAATGCCAGACGCTCAGGCAGAAGCCTACCTGCCCTCACCTGTTTCTCACCAAAAAAATGCCTTTCCTATTAGCCGGGCGCTCCGAACGCCGTTAGCAGCCCCGCGCTTGCTTCACGTCCCGTTCATCGGGGCCGAAGGTGCCGGCCCCGGTAGCTGGCCGGTACGCCGGCATCACTGGCAGCTAGCCAGATACTTTGCGTTGGTGCGCTGGGCGGCCGCCCAGCGTGCAGTCCGGCTCCAGCCCTGCGCGCGCGGCCCGCTTACTAAGCTGACCGCTAACGCCCCACGGCCCCAGCCAGCGGGAGAGTGCAGGTAGGTTTGGCCGCAGGCCCGCGCCAGAACCTACCTTTTGGGCTTCACGACCAACTCCTTGTACCCAAACGTTGGGTCGGTTTCGCGCCCAAACTCCAGCTCGGGCAGTTCGGCCAGCACGATTTCGGCGGTGGTATACACGCGGCAGCCAGCCAGCAAGTGCCCGCCCAGGGTGCGCCCCGTGCTGTCGGCAATGGACAAATGCAGGTGCGAGCCGCCCGTGCTCGAGAGCGTGCCCACCAGCGACACTATCTCGAAATGGCCGTGGTACTCGGTCGGCCCTTCCTGGTTGGCCAGGCGCAGCGTGGCTACCGTGAGGCTGCCCACGCAGGTGAGCACTGCGCCGGCTTTTAGGTGGTGCGCGGCGGTGTAGGCCAGCAGCGCATCGCGCAGGTCGTCGCCGGGGCGCAGGCGCAGCGCGTGCGCCCGCGTGGCCGAGGTGTGGGCAGGAGAGGTTTGGGCCATGGCCGGCGGGCCGCCGAGCAGCCCCAGTAAAAGCAAGAAAAAAACAGCGCGCATGGCCCGCAAGGTAGGCCGCGCCTACTTGCTGAACCGCACCGTGCCGTAGCGCACCTTGATGTTGACGCTGCCCGCGCCCCGCGCGGGCACCCGGCCGCCGTACACGCCCAGCACGTCGGCCACGCCCTGCGGGCTCTCGCCCGTAGACAGCACGCGTACCAGCTTTTTATCGACCAGCAGCTGTCCCTGCTCGGTGCTCACGTCGAACTGAAAGCTCGGCGTTTCTTCGGCAAAACCCAGCCGGATGGTGCTGAAACCACCATCCAGGGTTATCTGTCGGAAGTTGGCGCCCATGTCACGCACCTCAAAATCGGGGCAGTAGCGCACGGCCATGTCGAGGCCCTCGCTCAGCTGCTCCACACTAAAGCGCGAGTAGCCCGACGAGCCGCGCAGGTTGCGCACGCGGCCCAGGGCCACGTCGCCGTACTTGCTGTGCACCGTCAGGTCGCGCACGGTGCCCATGTCGATGTCCGAGTAGTTGCTGCGCAGCTCCACGCGCTCGCCCTCGCCTAGGCGCAGCTTGGCGTAGCTGGCCTCGCAGGTGGCCTGCTTCACGGCCGGAATGGTCGCGTCGCCGTTGGCGATGCGTACCACGTTGCGCGCGCCATTGAGCCGCCCGGTGCGCAGCGTGCCGTAGTCCACGGCCAGCTGGGTGTTGCCCTGCCATTCGCCCACCAGCGCCACGTCGGCGAAGGCAGCGGCCACTCGCAGCGGCGTGGTGCGCGGCAGCCAGATGACGTAGTTGACCTCGTAGCGGCGGCCGCCGCCGCACTTGCCCCGCAGCGCCGGGCCGTACTGCGAGCTCACGCTGACGCCACCCGTGCTGGCGTCGTAGTCGAGGTACTGCACCCCGAGCGCGCCCAGCAGCTGGGTGGCGGCCTCGGGCGTTTCGGCCCGCGCCACCAGCTCGGTTTCTACCTTGATTTCGTTCTTATTCCAGGCATTAATCTGCACCCGGCCGTAGCGCGTGTCCAGCGCAAACGAGCGGCCGGCCTTACCCAGCGCAAAGCGGCGGCTGAGGCGGCGGCGCTGCTCTACGGGCGGCACGGCCGGGTCGCCGTCGGGGCCGTCATTGGGGTTTTGGTTGGTTTGGGCGGGGCCGTCTTGCGCGGGCGTTTGCCCGGCGCGGCCGGCCCCGGCCCACGCGGCCGGGTAGGCGGCCAGCGGGCCGGCCACCAGCCAGCCCAGCAGCAGGCCCGCGAGCAGGCGGCGGCTAGCGGTCATGGCGCAGCGCAGCTTCCGAAAACTGCCGGCTGTCGGCCAAGGCGTACTCGCTACGGTTTTCGCGGGCCAGGGCCGTTTGGGCGGGGTCGCGCAGCTCGAGCTGCCGGTCCAGGATATCGAGCCGGATTTGCAGGTTTTTGTTCATGGCCGTGAGCACTACCTCGGGCTGCGGGTGGCGGGGCAGCTCGCGCTTAAGGCGCTGGTAGAGGGTGTCGAGGTCCACCAGCTCGCGGCCCCACTCGGCCGCGTCTTCGGGGGCCAGCTGGCTGAGCTCGGCCTTGCGGTCGGCGAGCTGGCTCACGTAGTAGGTTTCCATGCCGCGCACGGCGGTGTCGAGGCGGGCATTCAGGTTCTGGCCCACGGGGCTCGGCGTGAGCTCGCCGGTGGGCGCGAGGTAGAGGGCCTCGTCGGCCGGGCGGGCGGGGGCAGCTTGGCTTACCGCGCCGCGCTCGGCCGCCACGCGGCCCGATTTCCAGAGCTCGCCCAGCCCGGCGGCCAGCAGCAGCACTACCAGCGCAGCGGCCAGGCTGTAGTGCTCGCGCCAGGCGCGGCGCGAGGCGGGGGCAGCCGCTGGGGCCGGCCGGCTGAAAGGCAACTGGCGGCCCATTGGCGCGGGTTCGTTGTCGGCGGCCACGATGCTCATCAGTGGGGCGGGCGCGGCTTCGCCGTGCAGCTGCTGCTCCAGCGCGGCCCACAGGTCGGGGCGCGGCTCGTGCAGGTCGAAGTCGGCCCGGTGGCGCTCCACGAAGGTTTCGAGGCGGTCTTGCTTGGTATAGTCCATGGTGGATAGCGGCTAAAAATCTGGCGGCGCGAGGGCTTTTTATCTCAGGCTAATACGGTGCCGAGGCGCGGAGGCCGACAGGGAAGAAGGGAGAAAGTTGAAAAGCGGTAGTAGTCAATAAGTTTTACTTGTAGCCTTAGCTCAGGCCGCGCTGCTGGGCCAGTTCGCGCAGCCGGGTGCGGGCGCGGCTGTACTGAGACTTGGACGTGGACTCGGTGATGCCCAAAATGCCGGCAATTTCGAGGTGGTCGTAGCCTTCGAGCAGGTACAGCGAGAGCACCACGCGGTAGCCATCGGGCAGCTCCTGGATGCAGCGCCGCAGCACATCGGCGCGGTATTGCTGCTCGTCGGCCTCCTCGCCGGTGGGCGGGGCGGCGGGCTCGGCGGGGGCATCGTGGTGAAAGTCTTCGAGGGGCACCAGCTGCAAGCGACGCTGCCGCAGGCAGTTAATACTCTTGTTTACCACGATGCGCTTGAGCCAGGCTCCGAACGACGAGTCGCCCTTGTAGCTGCTCAGCTCCCGAAAGGCGCTCAGGAAGGACTCTTGCAGCACGTCCTCGGCCTCGGCGTAGTCGCCCGTAATGCGCAGGGCGGCGTTGAACATGGCCTTGGCGTAGCGCCGGTATAGCTCGGCCTGGGCCTGGCGGTCGTTGAGGCGGCACCGCTCTACCAGCGGGGCATTGATGTCGATATAGGCTACGGCTTCCATACGCAAGGTCAACTGGGCGAGGCGCAAAGGTCGGGGGCGGGCCCCAAACCTTCTGCCTAACAGACACCGGCCGGGGCCGGCGGGTTGCACGCCGCAGGCTACGGGCGTGGGCACGGCCCGGTGCTAGGTAGCTCCCACGTGCAACTAGCGGCTAGTGCTGCGCTTATTCAAAGCACACCGAAATATATTATTTTTTTAAGCCCAACTAGAACAATAAACAGATACTTGCTTATATATTTGTTCTGAAAGTGCCTGTGGTATATGTTATCATAAAATAACTGACTAACAGCATTTTCAAGCCTTCACTCTTTCTTCTTTTTCTATGGAAACAATGGACCTGGCCACTTTGCTGGTGGCCGCCCCCGACGACACCCTAAACCTAAGCGCCGGCACCGGGCCGGGTGCGGCGCTGGCCGCGCCGCTAAGCCTGCTGGCTGGGGGCCCCATCACCCTCAGCAATGTTACCCGCACGTCGGATACCGCGCTCAATACGGTGGGCGTGCGCGGCGTGCTGAACCAGCTTAACCTGCCCATCGCGCTGCGCGCCACCGTGGAGCCGACCACTGGCAAGCTCCAACTGGAAGCCGAGCTGCCAGCAGCCTGGCCCCTGGACCTGGGCCCGACCCGCCTGCAGCTGGCCAACGCAAAGCTGCTGACCACGTGCGCGCTCAACGGCGGCGCAACCAGCAGCCTTAGCGGCGAGCTGGCCCTCGGCGACGCCCTGACCCTGGCCCTGACTCTGAACGGCGACACAGCGGGCGGCATTTGCCTCGGGGCGACGCTGCCGCCCACCACGCCGCGCGGGCTGGTGCGCGCCGTGGCCCAGCACGAGCTGCCCGATTTAAGCATTTTTGACCTGCCCTTCGACAACGGCCAGGTAACCATCGGCCGCGAAGCCGGGGGCCTAGCCTTCACGGCTACCGGCACGGTAGGCGGCGTGGGGCTGCTGCTACTGATAAAGGCCAGCGGCGTAGCGCTGGGCCTGGGCCTCGACAAAAAATCGACCGGCCTGCCGGCGGCGCTGAAGGATACCATGCAGCTCTGCGACCTCGACGCGATGCTGCTGGTGTACAGTTCCTACGCCGATACTGGCTTTGCGCTCACCGGCCTGGCCCCCAGCGGCAATTCGCTGGCCCTGAGCGGCGGGCTGCTGCAGGGCCTGACGGCCTACGCCAGCTGGGAGCTGGCGGCCAGCCCTAACCAGAAAATGCTGCGCCGGCTACTACCGGCCCTATCGACGCAGCTAGCCGTGCTGCTGCAGCTCGACCCAACGCTGACGGGGGGCAGTATGCAGACGGGAGTTAGCTTTGCCTTCAACCAAAAAAGCAGTAATCCGCTCACGTTCAGTGGCAATTTTGGCTTTCGGCTTAAAGCCAGCAAGGCCGAGCTGTTTCTCACCGGCACGATGACGACCAAGCTGCAGCGCGAGGACGTGACTTTTGCGGTGGCGGCCGAGTTTCTGCCGGCCGGGGCGCTGCTCAGCGGCTCGATGCAGGGCACGGTTGCGTTTGAGCCGCTGCCCCTCAAGCTTTCCAACCCGGCCCTGGTAGTGGGGCTAAGCGTGGAAGGCATACCCAGCCTGGGCTTGGCCGGTGCGCTGAACGTTAAGGATTTTCAATCGTCGGTGGCCGCGTTTTTCGACAGCACCAACCCCTCGCGCAGTATGCTGGCCGGCTCGGTCAGCAACCTGAACCTCTACGACGTGCTACGCAACTTTACGCCCCAGGCGCCGGTGCCGCCCGAGCTACGGGGCGTGCTGGATAAGGTAACGCTAACCGGCACCCGTTCCATCGAGCTCAAGGACGATGATAACGCGCTGACCGATAGTTTAAAGGCGCGCCAGCTCAATAAGCTGGCCGCCGCCGCCAACCCCCTGCTGCCGCCTAAGCAGCCCATGACCCGCGATGTAGCCAAAACCCTGCTGAAGGCTGGTAGCGGGGGCAGCACCTGGTTTCTGACGGATATGAGCCTCGCGCCGCCTGTGCATTACGAGCTCTCCAAAAAGAACGGCATCCTCACCGTCAGCCTGAACCCCCAGTTTTACTTCGCCCCGCAGGATACCCAGCTCGGCAACCTGACGTTTGCCCAGGGCCTGTTTTTCAATGCCAAGCT
Organism: Hymenobacteraceae bacterium; assembly: GCA_022701825.1. Taxonomy (GTDB): domain Bacteria; phylum Bacteroidota; class Bacteroidia; order Cytophagales; family Hymenobacteraceae; genus Hymenobacter. Next base: position 8,171 of record JAKONR010000403.1, read on the forward strand.
CCAGTTTCTCGGCTTCGAGGCCCTGGCCAACATCCGGGCCTCGCTCACCGAGGGCCTGCTGGCGGAGGGCTACCTGAGCCCCCTCGTGCTTGGCGCCCCAGACCTGTTCAGCCTCACGGCCACGTCGGACCCGCAAAAAGGGGCGCACCTCTCGCTGGCCACGTATGGGCAGCCGCAGCCCGCCAGCCAGGCGCAGCTGCAAAACCAGCTGCCCCCCCTGGCCCTGGCCGTGCAGCAGGCCCAGGCGGCCCGCCAAGCGGCACTGCAGGCGCTGCGAAGCGCCACCGCTGCGGCCCAGGGCCGCACCACCCAGGCCGCCACCAGCCAGGCGCCGGCGGGCGCGCAGTCTATATGGAAGGCGCAGCAGCAGCAGATGCAGGCCGCGCGCGACCAGGTGGCCCAGGCGCAGGCGCAGGCCAATGCCACCCAGGCGCAGGCCGCCCTCGACCGGGCCACCGCCGCCCTGGCGCAGGCGCAGGCCGCCTTCGACCAGGTAGCCCAGGCCCTGCTGCCGGCCAGCGCCTGGAAGCCGCATTTTTTGCTCGATGGGCAGCTGACTTTTCTGGCCGTGAAGCGCGGCATCTACGCCAGCGTTTCCAGCGGCGGCATTGCCTTTGAGCTCATCGGCACCCTGTATCCCGGCATTACGGCCAGCCTCAAGGGCAGCTGCCGCGACCCGAGCAACCTGCGCGTGGGCGGCGGGCTGCTGCTGGGGGCCGACGGCCTGGACATCGACTTGGGGCCGCTAGGCAACGTACGCCTGAGCACCGGCGTGCAGGGCCAGTTTGAGCTGCGGGTGCAGCCCGGCGCAAACGCGCCGGCCACGGTGCGCACCACGGCTACGCTCAGCGCCGACGTGCAGGCCCTGGGCCGCACCCTGAGCTTGCAGCAACTAGCGCTGAACGTCGAGTCGCCCTCCTTGCCCAGCATTCAGCAGCAGGTAGTGAGCGCGCTGGCCGCCCAGCTCCTAAGCCTGCTCAAGGAGGCGGGTGCCTGGCTGGAGGCGGTGGCCAAAAACCTGCTGGTCGTCGGCCAGGAAGTCGGGCAGGTTCTGAAAGAGTACTATGGCTTGTCGAAGGAGCTGGCGGCGGCGGCCTACGCCGCTGCCAGCTACCCCGCCCACCAGGCCGCCCAGGGCCTGAAAGCCGCCTACGGCGTTGCCAAGGCGGATATCGGCGACCTGCTCGATAAGGCTGGCTACCCGCTCGCGGAAATCGGCGGCGCGCTCAACCGGGCATACGGCGTGCTGGACCCCGCCGAGGCCGGCCTGCTGCTGGGCAACGTGGGCCGGCAGCTTGTAAACGTCTTTTCGGGTGGCATCAGAATACCGGGGCCGCCGCGCGCCACCGCCGACCAGCTTACCCAGGCCCTGCGCACGACTTACGACCTCACCAAAAACAATATTGTGGGCGTGCTGGCCCCCGTGGGCTATGGTCTCGATGATATCGGCAGTGTACTGCGCAATACATTCAGTGTCACGGACTACAAGCAAGCAGCGGCGCTGCTGAAAACCTTCCCCATCGACCAGCTCAAGAACACGCTGCAACGGGTGTACCAGGTCAACAACGACCAGCTGGCCGCCGCGCTCAGGGCGGCCGGCTACGGCATCCAGGATATTGGCAACTTACTGAAAGACAACTGTAAGCTGGGCTACCAGGACGTGGCCCGCGCGCTGCAATCCGCCGGCTACGGCTTTAAGGAGTTGCTTGACTACATCAAGGATGCCTTTGGTTTCGGCCTAAAAGACCTGGCCGGTTTGGCCGACTTTATAAAAGGCCTTTTTTGATTCGATTGCTAGCTAAACACCCTACCAGTCAGCACCTCCAAACCCACCCTTGCCATGGCTGATTTTACCAAGTACTTCCCTACCCTGCTCGCCAATGAGGGGGGCTACTGCCACGACCTGCAAGACCCCGGCGGCGAAACCTACCGCGGCATTGCCCGCGCCGCCAACCCGCAGTGGAGCGGCTGGGCCGCCCTCGATGCCGTGAAGGCCCGCCTGGGCCTCAGCAGCCCCGTGCCCCGCGCTAGCTGGGCCGCCCTGGGCAAGGTGCTGCAAGTAGATGCGGCCATGGCGGCCTCCATCCATACCTTTTACAAAGCCGCGTACTGGAACCCGCTGTGCCTCGATGAGGTGCAGTGCCAGTGCCTGGCCGAGCAGCTGGCCGACCACGGGGTGAATGCCGGCCCCAGCCGCCCCGCCAAGATGCTGCAATACCTGCTGGGCAGCGAGTTTGGGGCGGCGGGCATGGTGGTAAATGGTAAAATAGGCCCGCGCACCATCGCGGCGCTCAACGGGGTGAACCACGAGGCTTTCTACCAGCGCTTCGTGGCCATGCGCCAGGCCTTTTACCAGTACCGGGCCGGCAGCTACACCCCGGCCGAGGCGCGGGCGCTCGCGCCCTGGCACCGCTTTTTTCAGCAAGAGCTGCGCCTGCGCACCGATGCCACCATGCAGCGGTTTCTCACCAGCTGGCTGCGCCGCACCCAGGCCGCCTACACGGCATAGGGTCAGTGAAGAGTGAAGCGCTGGGAGTGAAGAGTTGGGGGGAAGGGGCTGACCCTTTTTCGCTTGACCGCCACCCGCTGCCCCTAACTCCTAACTGCTAACTCTTTACTCTTCACCCTCCTGCCCCCTGCGGTGCCTGCTATGCAACAAACGACGATTGACCTGGGCCAGGGCGTGGTGGCCCGCGCCGTAGTGGCCGGCCCCGGCGCCACGGCGGCCGAGGTGCTGCCCGCCCTGGCCCTGCCCCCGCACCAGGCCGTGCTACTGCTACTGGGCGGGGCCGACGGCCTCGATACGGCCCGGCTGCCCCGCCTGCGCCAGTTTTTTGGCCGGGGCATTGCGCGGGCGGCCCTCGACACGGGGGCCGTGGTTTTGGACGGCGGCACCGATGCCGGCGTGATGGCCCTTATGGGGCAGGGCGTGGCCAGCCGGGGCCAGCGCACGCCGCTGGTGGGCGTGGCCCCGGCCGCGCTGGTGCCCCCCCCCGGCCAGGCGCCCGGCGGGCCGGCGCTAGAGCCCCACCACTCGCACTTTGTGCTGACCGAGGGCGACTACTGGGGCGCCGAAACGCCCCTGCTGTTCGGGCTGCTGGCGGCGCTGCGCGGCCCCGAGGCCGGCGGCACCCCGGCCCTGGGGCTGGTGGTGGGCGGCGGCGCCGTGGCCCTGCGCGAGGTGCTGCGGGCCGTGCGCCTGCGCCTGCCGCTGCTGGTGCTGGCGGGCACGGGCGGGGTGGCCGATGCGCTGGCCGCCGCCTGGCCCACCCGCGAGGCCCCGCCCGACGACCCGGTGCTGGCCGAAATCCTGGCCGAGGGCACCCTCAGCTTTTATGACCTGGGCGGCTCGGCGCAGGGCCTGGGCCAGCACTTGGTGCGGCAGCTGGGGGCCGCCAGTGGGCTGGTGCAGGCCTGGGCCACCTTTGCCGAGTACGACCACAATGCCAACGTGCAGCAGCGGCGCTTCGACCGCTTGCAGCAGGGCCTCATTTGGCTGGGGCTGGCGGGCGCGGGGCTGGCCATCGTGCAGCAGCTGTATGCGCCCAAGCTGCCGGGCACCGCCGAGCTGCGCCCCGCCGCCGCGCTGTGGGCCGCCGGCACCTACGGGTGGTGGGGGCTGCACCAGGCGCTGCTCGTCATTCCGATAGTGCTCACGGTGCTGGTGGCGGCGGCCAGCCGCTTTAAGGCCGGTACCAAGTGGCTGCTGCTGCGGGGCGGCGCCGAGGCCATCAAGCGCGAGCTGTACGGCTACCGCACCCGCACCGGGCAGTACCAGGAGGCCCCCGAAACCCTGCTCACGCGCCGCGTGGAGGAGATTACCCGCCGCACCATGCGCACCGAGGTCAATACCTCGGCGCTAGTGGCCCCGCCCGGCGGCGCGGGCCTGCCGCCCGCCACCGGGGGCACCCCGCCCGACGATGGGCTGAGCTGGCTACCCGCCGGGCGCTACGTGCAGGTGCGCCGCGACGACCAGCTCGCGTATTACCGCCGCAAGGCCGTGCGCCTCGAAGCCCAGCTGCGGCTCGTGGCCTGGCTCACTTTTGGGGTGGGGGGCGTGGGCACCTACCTGGCGGCCGTGGGGCAGCAGGTGTGGATAGCCCTGACCACGGCGGGCGTGGCCGCCCTCAGCGCCTACCTCGGCTACCGGCAGACGGAGAGCACGCTTACTAAATACAACCAGAGTGCCACCGACCTGGCCAACGTGCGGGCGTGGTGGCACGCCCTCAGCCCCGACGACCAGCTGCGGCAACCCAACATCGACCTGCTGGTGAGCCACACCGAGCAGGTGCTGCAAAGCAACCTCGACGGCTGGGTGCAGCACATGCAGAATACCCTGGCCGAACTGCACAAAGCCCCACCCGCCGCCCCTACGGCCCCCGAAGCAGCCACCCCGGCCGTGGCCCCGGCCTTTCCGGCCGGTAGCGCGGCCTTTCCGCCCCCCGAGCCCAATGCCCCGGTCAACCTGGCGGTACCAAATGAGGAGCCGACGGACACTTTACTAACCAGCGAGCAAGCTTTTGACACCATGCCGGGACTTCGGGACGGCACGCCGGGACTTCGGGACGGCGCGCCGGGACTTCGGGACGACCCGACTAATACTCCGCCCGACGCGGCCAAATACGCAGCTGGTGAAGAAGATACCACGCCCAGCGACCTCTCGGCCGAGGTCCCTATGCCTGACGAGGGCAGCGAGCTGCCCGACGAAGCCCTTGCTACCCCGGCTGCCCCGGCCCACGCTAGCAGTGCCCGCGTGCTGGCGGCCCGTGCCCCCGGCCCGGCCTAGGGGCCAGCGGCCCCTATCCGACTTGTTTTTTCATCCTTACTCCTCTTTTTTTCTATGAAAGCCCTCACCCCCGCCCTGCTGCGGCAGTCTTTGCAAAAGCTGGGCTACACCTGGCACCACGACGGCCCCAACCTCATCGGCATCCGCACGGCCCTCACCGTGCCCGACCTCTTCAACGACCTGCTGGTGTGCTGCTGGCAGCAGCCTGCCATGCCCCCCGGCCTGGGCCTGCAGCAGCAGCAGGAGTTTTTGGCTAGCTGGCTCTATACCGGCAAGGACGGCAAGCCTATCAGGGCCGATGGCGTGCCGGGCCCCAACACCACGTTTGCACTGGCGCAGCTCGCCGCCACCGTGGGCACCGACCGCATGAAGACCTGGATTATCACGACTACCCCCGGCAACTTCTACCTGCACCAGCCGCTGAGCAAGCTGGGCTGCGCCGTGCTCGTGCCCGGCCAGTACCTCGATGCCTACCAGCTGGGCCTGCACCAAAACAAAGCTACCCACCCCGCCCTGGTGCAAACGGGCGGCAAGGTGCGCGCCTACCGCGACAACGACCGCGACTTTTATGCCGAGGAAACGAAGGTGGTGGAGGAGGGCCTCTTCGGCATCAACATCCACCGCGCCAATGTGGCCGGCGCCACCCCGCGCATTGCCAACTGGAGCGCCGGCTGCCAGGTATTTCAGCGCAAGAGCGACCACGACGAGCTGCTGCTCCTTTGCGGCCACTACCGGGCGGGTTGCCACAACTGCTACACCTATACACCTATACCCTGCTGCGCGAGCGCGAGCTGGCTTAGGCGGCGGGCTTTCTTATACTAATCATTTTCCTTAGCGCCCCTGGGCGCGCACTCACTATGAAACAACTTTTTACGCTGCGGCACGGCCGGCGGCCCCTGGGCCGCGCCGCTGCCTGGTTGCTCTGGCTACTGGGGCTATTTTTTACGTATCCGGCCGCCGTGCGCGGGCAAAGCACGGCCCCGTTTGTGGTGCGCGCCACCCCGGCCGGGCCGCTGAGCCTGGCCGCCGGGCAGCAGGTGGTACTGGCCGCGCAGGCGGTGTACCCGGCTTTTGTTACGGGCACCGGCTTTAATGGCAACGTGTATGCTACGCTGGTGCAGGGCGACGGCAAAATTCTGGTGGGGGGCGACTTTACGAACTACAAGGGCACTCCGTGCAACCGGATTGCCCGCCTCAACCCCGATGGCAGCTTTGATACGGGCTTTAGTATCGGCGCTGGGTTCGATGCCACTGTATGGACGCTGGCGCTGCAAAGCAATAATAGCATCTTGGTCGGGGGTAGTTTCACTACCTACGGCTCCAATTCGTGCCTGCGCCTGGCCCGCCTGCTACCCACCGGAGCATTCGACGCAACGCTGGTAACCAGCAGCGCCACGGCTGGCTTCGATGGCACGGTACGCGCCATCGGAGTCTTGTCTACTGGCGACCTGGTGGTGGGCGGTGAGTTCAACGCCTACGGCGCTAATACTTCTTCCAAGTACTTGGTGCGCCTCAGCAGCACGGGTGTGCTCAATACCAGCTTTGCCAGTGCCACCCATACCAGCCTCAATCTTTTTAATAGCAGGGTGCTGGCCCTAGTGGTGCAAAGCGGCGACAACATCGTGGTGGGCGGGTCGTTTGTGGCATTTTTCACAGGGGGCCGCAAGGGTATTGCACGGCTGAGTAGCAATGGCATTCTTGATACAAGCTTTGCCAGTAGCACAGGTAGTGGGCCGTCGGCCGGGGCCATCAATACCATTGCCGAGTTTAATGGCAAGCTGCTAGTAGGTGGCAGCTTCCTGGGTTACGTCAGCAACGGCACTACTTATAATTACAACTGCCTGGCGCTGCTGACGAGCGCGGGCGAGCTTGACACAAGCGACTTCGCAGCGGGGGGGTTCTCTGCCATAACTGCGCTAACTGTTAATGCCATCGTAGTGCAGTCCGCTACCCGGATAGTGGTGGGCGGGCAGTTCAGCGCCCATAGCGGCAGTTCACGCAATAACCTGGTAGGCCTCACGGCCACGGGCACCCTCGACGCCAGCTTCAGCGTGGGCACCGGCTTTAGCACTATTGTAAATAGCTTGGCGGTGCAGGCCAATGGCAAGACCGTGGTAGGTGGGCAGTTTACTACTTATAACGGTGCCGACACCAAGTACATTGCTCGCCTCGATAACACCGGCGACATCGACGACGCAGACACGCCCATCAGCGGGGCTACCTACGCCTGGAGCCCCGGCGGCGCTACTACGGCCACCCTGGCCCTAAGCCCTAGCGCGGGCACTACCACTGCCTATACGGCCACGGCTACGCTGAGTGGGGTTTCGGTTACTTCCAACGAGGTAACCATCACGGTGGGGGCGGCCCCTATTACGCCCATCGCCGTGCGCGTGACGCCGGCGGGACCCACTGTGTGCGCCGGTGCCAGCCAGGTGCTGACGGCGGCGGCCGTGTACCCGGCGTTTAGCGTGGGCACGGGGTTTAATTCGAATGTGCTACCGCTAGCGCTACAGCCCGACGGCAAGATATTAGTTGGTGGCACCTTCACCAATTATAATGGCACGACGCGCAATGGTATCGCCCGCCTCACTACTGATGGTGGCCTTGATGGCACTTTCCTACCTACTGGTTCAGGACTGAACTCCGGCTTGGAAACCCTTGCTGTGCAGCCTAATGGAAAAATACTGGTAGGAGGTTATTTTACTACCTACAATGGTACGGCCCGCAGCAGAATTGCTCGGCTCAACGCCGATGGCAGCCTGGATACTACTTTCGACCCTGGCTCCGGTTTTGATGGCACAGTCTTCGAACTGGCTTTACAGCCAGATGGTAAAGTAGTGGCAGGAGGGAGTTTTAATAATTATAATGGCACAGCCCGCAATCGTATTGCCCGCCTCAATGCTGATGGCAGCTTAGATACCACCTTTGACCCTGGTACTGGTATTGCTACCGGGTTAATAAACACTCTAGCGGTGCAACCAGATGGTAAGATTGTAGTTGGAGGAGGCTTTACCAGCTATAATGGCACAGCCCGTAATCGTATTGCCCGCCTCAATGCTGATGGCAGCTTAGATACCACCTTTGACCCTGGTACTGGTTCTAATAAAGTCATATTTTCGCTCATTCTACAGCCCGATGGCAGAGTATTGATAGCCGGGGGCTTTACCGCCTACAATGGCACAGCCCGTAGACGCATAGCTCGGCTCAACACTAATGGCAGCCTAGATACCAGTTTCAACTCAAGTATCGGGTGCGATAGTACTGCCGATGGTCTCGCCATACAGCCCAACGGTAAGATTCTAGTGGGGGGGTTTTTCAACAATTATAATGGCACAGCCCGCAATCGCGTAGTTCGCATCAACGCCGATGGCAGCTTAGATACTTCTTTTACTCCCAGTACTGGTTTCGATGAATACGTAGCTTCTTTCGCAATTCAACCCAATGGCAAGATACTGGCAGGTGGGGCTTTCTCTCTATTTAATGGCGTATCTCGCAACGGTATCGCCCGCCTCAACACTGATGGCAGCCTAAACGACACCGACACGCCCGCCACTGGCGCTACCTACGCCTGGTCGCCGGGCGGGGCCACCACAGCCAGCATTACGGTAGCGCCGACCGCGAATACCACCTACACCGCTACGGCTACCCTGAATGGCGCCTCAGCGTCGGCTAGCACGGCCGTGACGGTAAACCCGCTGCCCGTGGCTAACCCTGGCCCGGCCGTGGCTATCTGCCTGGGCAACACCGCGCAGATAGGAGCCGCCGCCGTACCCGGCATTACCTATAGCTGGACCCCAGCCAGTGGGCTGAGCAACAGCACGGTCGCTAACCCTGTTGCTTTTCCTACCGTCACTACCACGTATACTCTGACCGTCAGGAATACGACCACGGGCTGCACGAATACCGGCTTGGTGACGGTGACCGTAAACACCCGACCAACCGCGCTGGCTGGCACTGCCGCCACCATCTGCGCGGGAGGCTCTACGCAGCTCGGAGGGCCGGGCACCCCCGGATTTATCTATAACTGGAGCCCGGCCATTGGCCTGAGCAGCACCACGACACCCAATCCTATTGCCTCGCCCGCCAATACAACCACGTACTTCCTCTCCGTAACCAATGCGCTGACCGGCTGCAGCAGTGCCGGCACGGTAGCGGTAACGGTGAACCCGCTGCCGGTAGCCAATGCGGGGCCGGCAGCAACTATCTGCTCGGGTGGCTCGGCCCAGCTCGGCTCGGCCGCTGCACCCAACACCACTTACAGCTGGAGCCCGGCCACGGGCCTGAGTAGTACCACGGTGGCCAACCCAACCGTAACGCTGCCTAATACCACCGGCGGCCCTATTACCCAAACCTACGTGCTGACGGCAACTAGCGCTGGTTGTAGCAGCACCAGCACCGTGGCCGTGACGGTGAACCCGCTGCCCGTGGCCAACACCGGGGCCGACGCTTTCTTGTGCTCGGGGGGTTCGGCTACGCTGGGCGTGGCGGCGGTGGCTGGCAATACCTATAGCTGGAGCCCCGCTACGGGCCTGAGTAGCACTACCGTGGCCAACCCCACCGTGACGCTGCTCAATACCACTGGCACGACCATCACCCAAGCTTATACCCTAACGGTGACCAGTGCCGCTGGCTGCGTAAGCACAGCTACTGCTACCGTGACGGTAGCCCCGCTGCCCGTGGCGAACGCGGGCTCGGCGGCGGCATTTTGCTCGGGTGGCTCGGCCACGCTGGGCGCAGCGGCGGTGGGTGGCTACGCGTACCAGTGGAGCCCTAGCATCGGCCTGAGCAGCACCACCGTGGCCAACCCCACCGTAACGCTGACCAACTCCGGTACCACTCCTATTACCCAAACTTATACGCTACTGGTAACCGGTCCCGGCAATTGCTCCAGTGCCACGCCCGGTACCGTGACGGTAACGGTGAACCCGCTGCCCGTGGCGAACGCGGGCGTGGCAGTCGCCACCTGCGCGGGCAGCTCGATACAACTTGGCACGGCGGCGGTAACGGGCAACACCTACAGCTGGACCCCCGCCACGGGCCTGAGCAGTACTACAGTAGCCAACCCGACCGTGACGCTACCTAACACGACCGGCACGGCCAGCACCACTACCTATACCCTGACCGTGACCAGTGCTGCCGGCTGCGCGAGCACCAGTACCGTGGCCGTGACGGTGAACCCGGCCCCTGCGGCCAACGCGGGCGCGCCCGTGGCATTTTGCGCGGGTGGCTCGGCCACCCTGGGCACGCCGGCGGTGAGTGGCAATACGTACAGCTGGAGCCCAACTACTGGCCTCAGCAGCGCTACGGCCGCCAACCCGACCGTGACGCTGCCCAACCTGACCGGCGCGGCCAGCACTAGTATCTATACGCTAACGGTAACCAACGCCACCGGCTGCGTGAGCACGGCCACCGTGGCCGTGACGGTGAACCCGCTGCCCGTGGCCAACGCCGGGGCCGACGCCACCATCTGCGCGGGTAGCTCGGCCGTGCTGGGCGCGGCGGCGGTGACTAACTATTCTTACCAGTGGAGCCCGGCCACGGGCCTGAGCAACACTACCGTGGCCAACCCCACCGTGACGCTGCCCAACGCGACGGGCGCGGTAATCGGCCAAGGGTACACCCTCACCGTCACTAATACCCTGACGGGATGCACAACTACCGACGCGGTACAAGTCACCGTCAATCCGCTGCCGGTCATTAATGGCATCCCGTCCGCGGGGCCGCTCGGGGGCACCATCACCATCAATGGCACTGGCCTGCTAGGCGCCACAGCGGTAGCGTTTATCGGCAGCGCTGGTAGCACGCCCGTCAATGCGCCCGTGGCGAGCGTGAATGCCGCCGGCACGCAGCTGACGGTGGTGGTGCCCGCCACTGCCAGCGACGGCCCGCTTGCGGTTATTACGCCGTGCGGCACGAGTGCGCCTTTTGGCCGGTTTGGGGTACTGCGCATTCTGATAGTGAGCACGCCCAACGCGCCGACCATTCAAGGAGGCACTTACAATACCATCATCGTTACCGGCAACGGCATCGGCACGCTGCACACCGGCAATGTAACGGTGACTGACTCGATAGCCGTACTCGATGGCGGCATTCTGCGGCTGGGGCCTTTTCAGCTGCAAGGAAATGGTACCTTCCGGCTGGCCAGCGGCGGCACGCTCAGCCTTGGCCACCCCGGCGGGCTAGCTAGCACCGGGGGCACTGGCAACACCGGCGGCGCGGTAGACATGACGGGCCAACGCCGCTACTCGCTGGATGCCAACTACGTCTACACCGGCACGGCCAGCCAGATTACCGGCCTGGGCCTGCCCGCCCGCGTGCGCAACCTCACCGATAGCACCGGCACGGGGGCCACGCTCACGCTCTCAGCCCCGACCAGCGTGGCGCAGATACTCACCATGGCCAGCGCCACCGACTTCAACCTGAATAGTCACAGCCTGACGCTGCTTTCCAATGCGACCAGCACGGCCCTGGTAGTTAATGGCCCCGCCGGGGGCAGGGTAGTGGGCCAGGCTACCATGCAGCGCGCCACTACCCTCAGCGCCGCCCACAATACGGCCACGGGCTACCGCTACTATAGCCCGCCCGTAGCCGGGGCCACCGTCGCCTCGCTGGCTACCGGCGGCTTTCAGCCCGTGGTCAACCCCGCCTACAATACTAGCAACGACCCGCGCAGCGTGTTGCCCGCGCCCACGGTGCTGGGCTACGACGAAAGCCGTCTGAGCGCGCAGCGCCTCAACTTACCGGCGTTCGACAACGGGTTGTACTCGCCCGCTGCCCTCACCGACCCGCTGGTGGCCGGGGCCGGGTATCTGCTCACGATTCCGGCCACGGCCACGGTCAGCTTTACAGGCACGCTCACGACCGGCAACCTGAGCCCGACGCTCAGCCGCGGTGCCGGCGCGGCCGTGCCCAACGCGGGCTGGAACCTGGTGGGCAACCCCTACCCGGCCCCGCTCAACTGGGACTCGGTGCGTGTGGCCGACCGGCCCAACCTCGATGCGGCGATGTATACCTATGAAAGCATCGGCCCCGGCACGGGCGTCTACTTTAGCTACGTCAATGGCGTGGGCGACACGCCGATAGTGCCGGCGGGCCGGTCGTTTTTTGTGCGGGTCAGCAAGACGGCGAGCCCTACCGGCACGCTGCTCTTTCGCAACCGGCAGCGCGTGACCAGGTATGTGGCCGATACCGTGGTGACGGCCTCGCACCGCACCGCGCCGCGCCTGGTAGAGCTGCGGCTCGCCCAAAACGGCGTTAGCTACAAAAACGGCGGCCGGCGGGACAGCCGACCAGCTACGAATCTTTATGAGGACGTGACGGCCGATATCTACCGCACCTACCGCACTACCGCCTCGGTGTTTAACGCGCAGCTTGATGCCTACCGTATTCCGTCTACCACCGGCCTCGACCTCACCATCAGCGCCCCCGTTCAGGAAGACGAGCTGGCCATCAAAGCCCTCTCGCCGTTCACGGCCGGGCAGGTAGTGCCGCTTACGGTGCGCGTGCCCATGGCCGATGGCTACACGCTCAGCGCTGCCAAGCTGCAGCGGCTGCCCAGCGGCCTGACGGCTTTTCTGGATGATAGCCTACTCCACACTTCCACCAACCTGGGTGTGCAGCCTACTTATCCTTTTGCTATTTCGGGGCCGCAGTTCGCCGCTACCGGTGGGCTTATCAAGCGGCGCTTCTACCTGCGCTTTGGGCCGGTAGTGCTGCCCAATCGCCCTTGGGCGGCGGCTAGCGACATCAGCCTGTACCCCAATCCTGCGCATGACCAGGTCGCGGTCCAGATTCCCGGCCAGGCCGGGGCCACCGAGGTGCAAGTTACCCTGCTCAACCAGCTGGGCCAGGTAGTGCGCCAGCAAACCGCTCCCCTACCGCTTAGTGGCACGCTACTGCACCTCGCCCTGCGCAATCTGGCTACCGGTGTGTATGCCGTGCGCCTGCAGGCCAACGGCGCAACCGTAGTGCGCCGCCTGGTGATAGACTAGGCCGGCGGGGCGCTTGGCCGCCCAGAAGGGTTTTAGCCCCAAAAGGCGGGTTTGGTACGGATGCCCGTATCAAACCCGCCTTTTGGGGCTAAAATCCTTCCGGGCGGTACGTATCATTGGCAGGCAGCCCGACCCGTTAGCAGCCCACCTTGGCAGAAGAGGAAAGCGGCAGGCTTGCCCGGCCCCACCGCCTGGGCTGAGGCTAAATGTCCTTGCGCTCCAGCAGGCGCTTATCATACTCATACCATCCATCGTTCGCGGTGGCTCTTAGGTGAGCCAATCCCGTTAGAATGGTATTGAAATACGACTGGCGCAGGCGCTCCGACTGATAAGCCGGGATTTCTTGCCTGGCCCGGTCACTTTTATCAGCTAAGGTGTAGCCTTCGCACATAGACCGCACGCCCGTGGCGCGCACAAAGTCCTTGCCTTCCCGGATAAGCAAACCAGCTACGTTGTAAAACGTGGTGTCCTGGCTGCGGTCGGCGTAGGGCCGCCAGCACAATACGGCAATGCTACTGCCAGCGGCCAGCAGCGGGCGGGGCTGCACCTGTCGGCAGTACTGGGCCAAAAAGCCATCGAGCCGGGCCTGGTGGCCGAGGTTATTAGTCAGCATCAGCTGCTCGCCAATACGCAGCTTGGTAGTAGTGGCCAGCGGAGTGCTCAGGCACTCGGCCAGCGTGAAGGCATCGGCCACCCGCCCGATGCGCGCCAGCGCCACCGCCAGGTCTGAGCATACCAGCTGCAAGGGCAGCCTGCAAAACGCGGGCTGCTGCGGCAGTTGCCTGGCAAGGCTCAGGATGGCGGGCCGCAGGCGAAGATTCTGGATTTTGGCGGAGTCCTGCAGGGCCGCGCTGATAGTGAGCAGCAACTGGTTGAGCTGCGGCTGATGGCGCTGCTGGGGCGTGCCGCCCAGGGGCCGGCTGGCCAGCGCTTTCAGCCAAGCCAGGTTGGGCACGTACTGCGCCGAGCGGTTGAGGGCCTCCGTCTCGAGGGCGTAGCTACGAGTAGCGGAATAGCGGTCGGGAAAGGCGGCTTCTACAAACGTTACGCTATCCAAGAGCTGCACCAGCTTGTAGTCGGGCGCTGGCTGCGCCAGCGCCTGCCGCAGCTGATAGTCGAAAAAGGCGTTGAACGGGCAGGTATAGTAGACCTCAAACAGCATGGTTTTGGGGCGTACCGGCGTCTGCAAGTACCGAATGGGGTCTTGCCCGATGCTACCGACCTGCGTGATGCCCAAGGCTTGCGGCGTGCCCAGGTTCCACTGCAAATCATTGATAAGCTCCCCAGGCTTCCGCACCGCCCGCAATGCGCGTAGGGAACTGCTAAACTGCGCAAACTCCTGCTCGGCGGCGGCTGGCTGGCGCTTTATTTCGGCGAGGTAGGTGCCGTACATTTTGGCCAAAAAGGCTTGCAAGAACAGCTGGTTGCGCTGGCGGTGGCTGGCGCCGACGGGGCCGGCCTGCTCGTCAAAGAGCCGCTCGCACGCGGCAACAGCCGGGGTGGCGGCCAGCAGCACCTGCCACGCTTTATCGCGGCTGACCAGCGGCACCGAAAAGCTGACCCGGTCAAGATTTAAGTAGTTTGCATTGACCGAGCCCGTTGGCAAGGCATCGGGCTCGTTGAGGCTGCTACCGCCGCCCTGCGGCTGGGTTACGTCGTAGACTTCGGACGAGCAGCCGACGCTAAGCAGGCTGTACACCGTAGCCGCGTACATCTCATTAAACGAAAAATGCTTGCCCACCCGGCCACAAAACCGCAGCAAGGGCAAGATATTATCGGATGTAAATACGTCGTACTTAATCAGGTAGGGAATTATTGCAATACCCCCATCAGTATCACTATCTTCTATATCGGCCTGCCTACTCAGCGCCAGCAGGCACGACGCTACCTGGGCGGGCTGCCGCCGGGCCGCAAAAATGATGGCACTCGTCAGGTAGCCACCGCTGTTGCCGGTGCTGCCCCCACTCTGGTAAACCCTGCGCTCCGGCGGAAAGAACCGGTCAAATTGCCGCCGCGCGGCAGGCGTGCCAAAAGGGTTAATACCTTCCAGGAAAGCCAGGTCGGCCGGGCTATACTCACCCTGCCCCAGCAGCACCCGCAGGCAAAAGCCAAACTCGACGGGGCCGGGAGCCGGACCGCTCGTAGCCTGCACCTCGCGTTGCGCGTAGCGGTAGAGGCGGGCCAGCAGCCGCTGTTTGTCGCGCTGAAATTGCCGGGCCCAAGCTTGCTGCCGGGCGGGTGGCAGCGGGTGCCCTACTCGGTGCTGCTCGCTTTGCACCAGGTAGCTCGTGAGCGCCATCACCAGGCGGGCCGTACAAACTGCCAATTCCCGCTGGTGAGCACTCAGCTCGTTTTCACCAACATTTGGCTCCGAGAAGCTGCCCGCCCGGTCGAGGCGATGCGTCAGGTCAGTCAGCACGGACTGCACATACGGATTGACGCGGCGTACCGAATCATAGTCCAGGTTATCGACGCACGCATACATGCTTAGCTCGATGTTCAAGGCCAGGCTTTCATCAGCCAGCTCATTGAGCATGTGCGAATAGGCGTAGTCGCTGGCCGGGCGGCCTACCAGCCAAGGCGAATACGCAAAGTCTTTTAGCCGGTCGGTATTGAGCAAAAAATGCGCCTTATCACCCAGCGTCACGTAGGGCGATTTCAGGTACGGCAGCCGTTCCTTGATAATGGAGTATGCCACGTAGTCGGCCTGCTGCGTGCGCCGCGCCCACGCCCACCACCCCAGCCCCAGCAGCAGCACTGGCAGCAGCACGGCCGCCGCCAGCCGCCCCACGCCGTAGCGGGCCACCAGTAGCGGCACAAAAAGCCGGCGGCGGCTGGTGGCCAAAAACCGCCGCAACCCGCCGTGCCGGGTGGCGGCCTGGGCCTGGCGCGGGGCTTCCGGCGCGCCGTCGGTGGCTACGTAGTGCGCCAGCCAGCTGGCGTTCACCTGCTTGCGCTGGTCCCACTCCGCAAAGTAGCTGTAAGAGCCGATGGGCAGCAAAAAGCCGCTGTTTTCGGCATTGGCCTCCCAGCGGCTGGCCTGCTGCATCAGGTCTTGGGCGATGCGCACATCCTCGGCCTCGCTGCTGGCCCACTCGCTCAGGTGCTTCCAGTTGCGAATTAGGCTTTCGTGGGTGATGTCGAGCACCACATCAGGCGGCGGCACGTCGCGGTCGTCGGCGTCTTCGGGCAAAAAAGGCGACAAAAACGTGGTGCCCGCCTGCCGAAAGGGCCGCAGAATGTGGCACACCACCGGCCAGGGCAGCGCCGCCTCGCCCAGAATAGCCGTGATTTCGGCCCCGCTCAGCCGGTTGCGCACCACGCGCTGGCCATCGGTGCGGGTGAGCACCCGGAAGGTGCGCTCAATCACGCTTTCGGCCACGTCCGGCGCCAGCGGCGGCTGAAAAGTGGCGTTGTAGAGGCTGGTGGCGTCGTGGTAGAGCTGGTTGGCGTGGGCGTCGAGCACGTTGCGCAGCGAGGGCTGCGCCAGCAAAAACTGCTGCTGCGCGGCCGGCAAGCCCGCCCGCCACCGCGCGAAGCGCGCCTGGTCGGCGGCGGGCAGCTCGTCGGCCAGCCCGCCCACCATGGCGTAGTGAATGAGGTCCATTTCCTCGCGCCCCTCATCGGCGGCCAGCCAGATGCGGCGCAGCGCGTGCTGCAACACCGGCAGCTGGTCTTGGCCAAAGTGAATGTCGTAGAGCAGGCGCTGCACCAGCCGCTCGCTGATGCGGTTGCCGCTCAGCAGCGCGGGCTCTTTTATTACCTCCACAAACTCGTGGCGCAGCAGCCGCGGCACAAAGTACTGGCTGGCCCCAATTTGCTCAATCAGCCCCCCAAACTCGGCGCACTGCCCCACGAAGTCGGAGCGCATGGTGCACACGATATAAATGGGTAGGCCCTGGGCCTGGGCCAGCCGGGTGGTTTCGAGCAGCAGGTTCACCACCGTTTGGGCGGCCGTGCTGGGGCGGCCGTCGGCGTAGTTTTCGGGATTGGTAAAAAACTCCTCAAACTGGTCGACTACTACCAGCAAATTGGCCGCCTGCCGCCGATGCTGGCGCTGCTCGGCCACCGTGAGGCCGGCCGGCTCGTCGGCCGGGCACAGCCCCGAGGTTTGGTAGAGCTGCACCAGGGCCGAAAAGCCGTGTTCCAGCTCGGTTTCGATGGCTTCGACGCTGCCGTCGAGGCGCAGGGCCGGGGCCAGAGCGCGGGCCATGCTGCGCAGCGGCTGGCGCTCGGGCCGGAAGGTAGCCACCGCCCAACTGCCGTAGCGCCCGCGCAAAAAACCCGCCCGCACCTCGGGCAGCAGCCCCGCAAATACCAGCGACGATTTGCCATCGCCCGAGGCGCCAGTTATCATCACGAAGCGCTCGGTCTCGAGCAAGGTCAGGCACTTGGCCACATGCTCTTCGCGGCCCCGGAAGTAGATGGCTTCGTCTTCGGTAAACGTCCGCAGCCCCGTATAGGGGCAAATCGGCTCTTCCGGCCCAAACAGCGCGGGCTCGGTGTAGTCGCAGGCTTCCATCTACACTTATTGCTGGCTGATTTGCTGGAATACCCGCAGCACTTCCTGGCTCACGCCGTGGTGCGACTGAATGCAGGAGATAACCCGCGGGGCCTTGAAGCCGCGCATCCGGTTGTGGGCTGGGTCGTCTTCGCCCACAAACAGGATGGGCGTGGTGGAGCCTGCCCCGCCCACCAGCCGCCATACCTGCTTCACGAAGGGCAAGGCCCAATCAGCGCTGTGCTTGAAATACACCACCGCCAGCTTGCTTTTAGGGATGTTGCGCACCGTTATTTCCTTGTACTCGTCTTCGCTGTCGGGCTCAATGGTGAGCATTTCCAGCGGTATTTCCTCGCTCAGACGGTCGGTGATGGCGTTGGCTTCTTCGCTGTCCATCTGGTTGTAGACGAAGAAGATATCCGTTTCCTTTTCCACGCTGGCTGGCTTGGGCGCGGCCTGCCTCATGGTTTTGCGCAAGTCTTCGACCAGCTGCATGGCATTGAGCGCGCCGGTAAACGTGGTGCGCTCCGTTAGCTCGTTGCGAATGGCGTTCACGAACGCCTTTTGGGCGGGCCGCACGGCCAGCGCTTCATCGGGGCAATACCAGATAAACTGCCGAAAATCAGTCTTAGCAGCGGCCACCCGGTACGCCTCCTGGTAGGCGTGCATCGGAAACGAGCACTCCTCATCTTCTTCAAAGCGGCGGCCAAACTCATTGCCCAGCAAGTGCACCGCGCAAGTGGCTTCCGCCAATGCCTCCTGCGTGCGCGCTCGAAACTCAGCTTCGTCGAGCGGGCAGTCGGCGGCGGGCACCACGCGCAGCCCGGCTTTGGCGCACACCAGCGCCAGTTCTTCGCGGCGCGGTATCAACTCTTTGGACGTCCAGGCCAAAAATACCGTCGGGCCAGTGGCTGCCAAGGCAGGCGCTGCCGCAGCGGGCGCCGAGAAAATGAATTGCGCGGGCGACGCCAGTGGCGGGGCCGCGTGCCCGGTAGCCGCCCCAAACCCCGCGGCCGGCCGCACTGCCGCTATCAGTTCCTTAATCGCGTTGGCGACTTTATTTATCTGGTTGCGGTAGAGCAGCCCGCCATTGCCGTGAGAATATTCCTCGTCCTCGGGCCGCAGCGGGCGGTTCACGCCCAGTTCCTGGTACACGAAGTCGATGGTGCGCAGCTGCCGGCCCAGCGTTTTTTCCAGCAGCTGCTCGTCCACCAAATCCAGGTTATGGATGCGAACCGGCAAGATGCGGCTGCCTACGTTGCCGCTCGGCAGGCGTAAGTCCAACCCCAGGTGGCTCCGCTGCGCTTCCCGCAAAAACGGCATAAACTCGTGCTGCCACGAAAAGCGCTCAGTCTGGCAGTACGTCTGCGAAATGAGCGGAATCAGAATAAACGAGCGCAGCCGGTGCTCCAAGCTCGGTCCTACCAGCTGGTTGTCGCCCAAACCATCGCGCACGTCCTTGTCGAAGTAGATGGTCAGGCGCTCCTTCACAGTGGCCGCCAGCTCGTCGTGCAGGCGCTCCACAAACTCCGTCACCCAGCCATCGAACAGGTTATCGTTGTGGCGGTAGCTGATAAAAATATCGTATTCAAATTCGGGGAGCAGCGCCGCCATCGGATATGTTAAACAATGGGCGCTAAACAGCCCAATAACTCAAATATACTAGCTTTAAACGCTAAAATATAGCAAACAAAACATAAGCATAATACCACTTTAGCAAAAGCTGGGCAGTAGCGCGTAAGCCTTGCGGTAGGGCAATTATTTACCTCCGCGCCTCCCATCATTCTGGCAACTGAAGCAAACAAAAAGGGGCTGCACCAATCGGTGCAACCCCTTTTTCAAGCTATTCCTAAAAACTGATTACTCAGCAGCAGGCGTCTGCTTCTCGTCAGCCGGAGCGTCGAGCGTAGCAGCCTCCGCTTCGGTAGCCGAAACGGCCGGAGCGTCTTCAGCAGCTACTACAGCAGCCGACGTGCCGGCTTCGTTGCCAGCGGCTTCCGACTTACCACCACGACGACGCGAACGACGAGTGGTAGTGGTCTTCGCCTCAGCAGCGTTCTTCGACTCCAGCAGGGTCTCGTTGAAGTCCACCAACTCGATGATGCACATATCGGCATTGTCACCGGCGCGGGTGGCGCTCAGCTTCAGGATACGGGTGTAGCCACCGGGGCGCTGGCCGATTTTCTCAGCTACTACGCCAAACAGCTCCTTCATGCTCTCCTTGTTTTGCAGGGTAGCAAACACGGTCCGGCGCGAGTGCGTCGTGTCGTCTTTGGCTTTGGTCAGCAGGGGCTCTACGTACTGGCGCAAAGCTTTGGCTTTGGCAACCGTCGTAGTCACGCGCTTGTGGAGGATAAGCG
>JAKONR010000423.1 GCA_022701825.1 Hymenobacteraceae bacterium
CAGCACCTTCAACCAAGTACTGCTGCTGCTGGACGGCATGCGCCTCAACGACCCGCTGACCGGCCACTTTGCGGGCTACCTACCCATCGCGCCCAGCGAGATTGAGCAGATTGAAATCGTGCGCGGGCCGGGCGCGGCGCTCTACGGCCCCGATGCGGTGGGCGGTTTCATCAACATTGTGACCAAGACCTTCGCCGCTACGCACCGCCCTGATGGCGCGGAATTGGCCGGCACGTTTCTGGCCGGCGAGTATGGGTTGAAGAGCACGAATGCCGGCTTTTATGGCCAGGACAAGGGCTTGCGGCTGGCGGGCGGCATCTTGAATAACACGGCCAGCGGCCAGCTGCGCGACGCGCCCAGCGCCTCGCGCAACGACGTGAAGCTGAATACTTATTCGCTGTCGGGCGCGTACCAGCTCACCGAAAAATTCAGCGCCGCCGCCCGCGCCAGCTTCGACCGGCGCGACTTCAACGCCCAGTATTTCTACACCACCAACGCCACCGACCAGGCCCGCGAAACCACAAGCCGCGACTGGTACCAGGGTCAGCTACGCTACGAGTGGAATGAGCGCGCCCGTACCGAATTGCAGATAGTAGGTACGGCGAGCACTGACTTATATGTCTTTACGCCGACCTCCGTGGCCAGCGACCACCTCATGCACTACCTAAACGTGCAGGGCCAGCACCAGCTGCAACTCAGCCCCAAAGTGCGCGCCACGCTGGGCGGCCAGGCCGACCGCCGCGCCGTGCAAAGCAACGACCGCGGCGACCACGCCGTGTGGCACACCGGCGCCTTTGCGGTGGCCGCGCTGAGCCCAGCCGCCGGCCTCAACCTGACCGCTGCCCTGCGCCTCGACCACGACCAGGCCTACGGCACCGAGCTGGTGCCGCAGCTCAATGCCAGCCAGCAGGTGGGCGAAAAGCTGACCGTGCGCGGAGCCGTGGGCCGCGCCATCCGGGCGGCCAATTTTACGGAGCAGTACAACTCGGCCATTCGCCCCGGCACGGTGCCCACGGGCTTCAACGTGGGCAACCCCAGCCTGGCGGCCGAGCGCACGATTAACTATGAGGCCGGCCTCGACTACCAGCCCACGCCGGCGCTGACTTTGCGCGGCACGTATTTTAACCGCTACGGCAAAAACCTGATTGACTACGTGAGCCAGTCGGGCAGCCAGGTAATTGAGGCCACGGGCTTCCGCAACCTCAACCCGAACGCGACCTACCGCTTTGCTCAAAACCTGTTTGCCGTGACCACCCAGGGCATCGAAACCGAGGTGACGACCCGCGCCCAGCTCGCGCCCGGCCTGCGCCTCGACGGCGCGGTGGGCTACACCTGGGTGCACCTCAGCAAGGACGGCGACGTGGTATCGCAGTACCTCACCAACGTGGCGCGGCACCTGGTCACGGGCACCGTGAGCCTTACGCACCAGCGCGGTACGCTTACCGTCAGCGGCTTGTATAAGCAGCGCGACGCGCAGGCCGCCGCTGCCATCAGCCGCGAGCTGACGCCGAGCTACGCCGTGTTCAACGGCCGCCTCGACCTGGCATTGCTGCCCGAGCGCTTGTGGCTGACGGGGCAGGTGCAAAACTTGTTTAATGCTAAGTACTCGGATTTGCTGGGTGCCCAAATGCCGACGCGCTGGCTCATGGCGGGCGTGCGGGTGGCACTGCGCAAGTAAGACGCGCAGTATTTTTTTGATGCCAAGCCTATCGTAACGAGTGCGATAGCTGGCGCAAAACGATGGCGCATAACTTGCGCGCTGTTCTACTTTCCCGCCATTTTTATGTCCCGTTCTCTTCGTGCCCGGCAGCTAGTGCTGCTGGCTCCGCTGGCCCTGGCCGCCGCCTGCCAAAGCGCTGACAAGCAGCAAGCTGCCGCCACGGCCGATAAGCCCGCCGCCGACTCGGTGGCTACTGCCAAGCCCAAATTTCTGAGCCAGCCGCTGGTCAAGGACATCTACACCGCCGACCCGTCGGCGCACGTGTTTGATGGCAAAATCTACATCTACCCCTCGCACGACATCGAGACGGGGATGCCCGAAAACGACAAGGGCGACCACTTCGCCATGCGCGACTACCACATTCTGTCGATGGACAGCGTGGGCGGCAAGGTCACCGACCACGGCGTGGCGCTCGATACCAAGGACATTCCGTGGGCCGGCCGGCAACTGTGGGCCCCCGACGCGGCCTTTAAAAACGGCACCTACTACCTCTACTTCCCGGTGAAGGACAAGCAGGACGTGTTTCGGCTGGGCGTGGCCACGAGCAAGTCGCCCACCGGGCCGTTCAAGGCCGAGCTCAACCCTATTAAGGGCAGCTTCAGCATCGACCCGGCCGTGTTTACCGACACCGATGGGCAGAGCTACGTGTACTTTGGGGGCCTGTGGGGCGGCCAGCTCCAGCGCTGGGCTACCGGTACTTACAACGCCAACGCGGCCGAGAAAAAGCCCGATGGCGACGAGCCCGCCCTCAGCGCCCGCGTGGCGCGCCTCGCGCCCGACATGAAGGAATTTGCCGGCCCGGTGAAGGACGTGGTGATTCTCGACTCGCTGGGCAAGCCCCTGAAAGCTAACGATACCAAGCGTCGGTTCTTCGAGGGCGGCTGGCTGCACAAGTACCAGGGCAAGTACTACTTCTCGTACTCGACCGGCGACACGCACCTGCTGGTGTACGCCGAGGGCACCTCGCCCGCCGGGCCATTCACCTACAAAGGCGTGATAATGACGCCGGTGCAGGGCTGGACGACCCACC
>JAKONR010000439.1 GCA_022701825.1 Hymenobacteraceae bacterium
CCAGCGCCGCCACATCGTGCTGCCCGAGGGCAACGACGACCGCATCCTGCGGGCGGCGGCCCTGCTACTGCACCAGGACATCGTGGACCTCACCATTCTGGGCGACCCGGCGCAGGTGGCGGCGTCCATCAAGCGCCTGGGCCTCCACATGCCCGCCGAGCACCTGCGCATCGTGGACCCCGTAAATTCGGCGCAGTATGCCGACTACGTGGAGACGTTTTATGAGCTGCGCAAAACCAAGGGCGTGAACCAGGACATGGCCCGCGACCTGCTGCGCGACGTGTCGTATTTCGGCTCGATGATGGTGTACAAAGGCCACGCCGACGGCATGGTATCGGGGGCGGTGCATACCACGCAACATACCATCCGGCCGGCCTTGCAATTCATCAAAACCAAGCCCGGCGTGTCAGTGGTGTCGTCGGTATTCTTCATGTGCCTGCCCGACCGCGTGGCCGTGTTTGGCGACTGCGCCGTGAACCCCAACCCCACCGCCGAGCAGCTGGCCGAAATCGCCATTTCGTCGGCCGAAAGCAGCCGCGCCTTCGGCATCGAGCCGCGCGTAGCCATGCTTTCGTACTCGTCGGGCACGTCCGGCGCGGGCGCCGATGTCGAGAAAGTGCGCCAGGCTACCGAGCTTGTGCGCCAGCTGCGCCCCGACCTCAAGGTGGAAGGCCCCATCCAGTACGATGCCGCTGTGGACCCGCTCGTGGGCCGCCAAAAGCTGCCCGACTCCGAGGTGGCCGGCCAGGCCAGCGTGCTCATTTTCCCCGACCTCAACACCGGCAACAACACCTACAAAGCCGTGCAGCGCGAAACGGGCGCACTAGCGATTGGGCCGGTTTTGCAGGGCTTGAACAAGCCGGTGAATGACCTGAGCCGCGGCTGCACGGTGGACGATGTCTTTAATACGGTGGTTATTACGGCCATTCAAAGCCAGCAAGGGTAGCAGTTTTAGTTGTCATGCTGCGCTGCGCTCAGCATGACGGGCGTTTTTTAATCGCATAGCATGAATATTCTCGTCCTCAACTCCGGCAGCAGCTCCATCAAATACCAGCTTTTCCGCTGGCCCGACGAGCGGCCCGCGTGCAGCGGACTGGTCGAGCGCATCGGCTCGGAGCAGGCCACCATCACGCACAAAACCTTCACGCCCGGCGCATCGCCCGCCGAGCTGCGTAGCACCCTACCCCTCCCCGACCACGAGGCCGGCCTGCTTGAAGTAGTGCGCCTGCTCACAACTGGCCCGGAAGCCGTGATTCAGGCCCCGGCCGAAATCGACCTGGTAGGGCACCGCGTGGTCCACGGCGGCGAGGCGTTTACGAAAGCCACGCTCATTGATGAGGAAGTGAAGGCTGAGATTAGAAGGCTTTTTGGCCTGGCCCCGCTGCACAACCCGGCCAACTACGACGGCATCGAAGTGGCCGAGCGGGTGTTTCCGCAGGTGCGGCAGGTGGCGGTGTTCGACACGGCGTTTCACCAGACGCTGCCCGAAAAGGCGTTTCGCTACGCGCTGCCCACGGCCCTCTACACCGAGCAGCGCATCCGGCGCTATGGGTTCCACGGCACCAGCCACCAGTACGTGGCGGCGCAGGCGGCCGCTTATTTAGAGAATCCCGACGCCCGGCTCATCACCATCCACCTCGGCAACGGGTGCAGCATGGCGGCCGTGCGCGGCGGCCAGTCGCTGGATACCAGCATGGGCTTCAGCCCCCTGGCGGGCCTCGTGATGGGTACCCGCTCGGGCGACCTCGACCCCTCGGTGCTGCTGCACTTGCTCGGGCCGCTGGGCTACTCGGGCGCGCAGGTCAATAACCTGCTCAACAAAGAAAGCGGCATGCTGGGCCTGGCCGGCTCCAACGACATGCGCGACATCAGCGCCGCGCTGGCGGCCGGTAGCCCCGACGCCGCCCTGGCCTACGACCTCTACGCCTATCGCATCCGGCAGTATATTGGGGCCTATGCGGCCGTACTCAACGGCCTCGATGCCATCATCTTCACAGCCGGCGTGGGCGAAAACGACGCCCTGGTTCGCAGCAAAGTCTGCCAGGATATGGACTTCTTCGGCCTGGCCCTGGATGAAACCCAGAACCAGCAGCGCCAGCCGGGCCTGCGCGACCTCAGCGCGCCGGGCGCACGGGCGCGGGTGTTGGTCGTGCCGACTAATGAGGAGTTGGAGATTGCGCGGCAATGCGCGGAGCTGGTGGAATAAACTTAAGTCGCTGTCAATGCCCAAGCATCCGGCGCAATCCCAAAAATATTTTCTGCCTCTTGGATAGCTTTTTCAATGGTATCCGCACTACGCCGGTATGAGATTACGTCGTGCCTTTTCGCGATTATAGCTACCCATTCTTTGGCTGGCAGCACTTCTTCAATCGTCAGACTTGTGTAAGCTGGCCGTATGCCTTTTGAAGGCTGGGGACTGTCCTCCAAATTCTCCTGCGCTACACTAGCAAGGGTACGTGGATAAAGCCCGCGATACTCGTCCAGCAACTGATAAAAGAGCCACAAAGCTTCTTCGGCGTCAAGGCGTTGGCTAGTTATCATGTTTCGCCAGCCACTGGCAGATTCACTGTAACCCAGCTTGTTCGCTACCCAATCATGAAAACTTCCAAAGTCTGGTTTCTCGTCCTCCACAGCCATTCCCGCTTGCCGCTGGCAGAAGCTGTAGCCATCTACAAACGAACCTAGGCTGTGAACCGACGCTTCGCCCGTGTACATGGCTGTCCGGCGTCTGAGCAAATCTAATAACTGGTAGATATTCAACATTTCCACCTTAATGTTGGAGCTTGTTGAATTACCAGAAGCGGGCATAGCTCAATTGAAATTATACGGATACCCAATCTCCTGCAACTCGGCGGCCAGGGCTACCCAGTCTTCCAGCTCTTCGTTGAGGGCCAGCACCATCGCTTTGGTAAGCACCTCGTGGTGGTATATGGGGGCCACGGCGGCAGTGGTGAGGGGCCGGCGGTCGGTTTCGTCGAGGTAGTAGTCGGTGGCCCACTCGGCGTAGGTGGCGGGGTCGTTGTCGAAGATGTAGAGCAGTTCTTCCGAGCCGTCCTCCTCGTTTTCGACCACGCCGCGCTGCCAGCCGTGGGCGGGCGTGTACCACAGGCAAAACGTGGTACCCAGCGAAGCGACCGGCTCCTCAAACACAAAGCTGTCGAATGCCTCGGGCAGGCCGCGGGTCACCTGGGCTTTGGCGGGCTGGTCGTACTCGTGCAAAAAGCCGTTGATAACGCAGCCCTCGGGGCGAAAGAGCACGAGCATTTCGTCGCCCTCGCCGTCGCGCATTTCGAGCACGGCCTCGCCGGGCGCCCAGGCGGGGTTGTAGGAGTAGTAGCGGTACTCCCAATCGGGCGAGTTGATGGCATCGAGCACGGCCAGCGACTGGGCGAGGCGCTGCAAGGCGGTGGCCGACGGCAGGCCGGCGTAGCTAGTAGTAGAAAGCATAGTTTGGCAAGAAAACGATTATCATGCAGCGCGCGGCGTGGCGCAGTAATCAATACGCAGGAAATTACTACAGCACGCGAGATGCTTCGCCGCGCGCTGCATGACGACCGTAAGCTAGTGAATTAATACGTCTTGGTCATGTCGGCCGGCACCACGATGACGTAATCGGCCAGGTCCACGTTTTCCTTGGCCAGCTGCGCCAAATCGGCCTGCGTCACCACGCTCAGGGTTTTGAGGCGGAGCGGCTTTTTGGCCTGGCGCAGGTAGGCCACGATGCCGTCGTGGTGGTCGGAGTGGTACGAGCCATTGAGGTGCAGCAGCGTCTGGCCGGGCTTCAAATTCTGGCCGATGCTGTAGGCCATGGTGGCGTCTTTCAGGGCCTGGGCCTGGATGATGGTATTGGGGCCACCGCCGCCGTGCATGTCGCCAAACATGGCGGCCATTTGCTTGTAGCCGGGCAGGTTGAAATCGACTTTCAGCGGCAGCGGCATCATATATTTTTTTTCATCGGCGGGCAGATTCTCCAGCGCGGCCAGCGAGCCGCGGGCCACCTGCTGGGCGTAGCGGCGGGGCACATTGGTAGCCACCACGGGCACCTGCGCCTGGCGCGCGAAGAGCAGCAGCGGGCGGTAATCGGTGGCGTAGTTGGGCCAGGGGCGGCTTTGGCGCTCAAAGGCGCTGTCGGGCAGCGTGCCAGCCGCGTACTGCGCCAGCAGCGGCTGCACGTCGCGCTCAAACATTTCCAGGCCCAGCACCAGCTGGCCGGGGCCTTTAAGACGGTTCAGGTCTTTGGCCACCTGTAGCTCCAGCCAGTGCGCGATGGGGTCGTTGTGCTGCTCGCCAAAAAGCACCACGTCGGCCTGGGCCAACTCGGTGAGCATTTGGTCGTAGTCGGCCGCCTGGCCCTGGGCAGTGAACAGGCGGTAGGCGGGCCGGTCGGCCAGCGTGAAGCTGAGCAGCGGCAGTAGCCACAGCAGCCAGCGCCGACGGCCAGTGGTAAGAAGAAACAAACAGGACATGCGCGGTAAAACGTATTTTAGGTAAAATAAGCCACAAAAAAAGCCCCGCTGCTCGGCAGCGGGGCTTTTGGGCAGTCTTCAGAGCAACGGCTTAAAGCACCGCGATTTTGCTGGTCGATACTTTTTCGCCCACCTGCACGCGCACCAGGTAAGTGCCGGCGGCCAGGTCGCTTTTGTTGATGGCAGCCGACTGGCTGCCCACCGGCTGCACGCTGTTTTCGAGCACGCGCACGGTGCGGCCCATCAGGTCGGTGAGCACGATGCGCACGGGCGAGGCCTGGTCGGTGACGCGATAGGCCACGCTGGCGGCGTCGGCCACGGGGTTAGGGTATACGCTCAGGGCCACGGCGGCGGCATCGGTCGAGCGGCTGCCCAGGGTGGTGCCGCCCGCGGCGGCCAGGTTGAGCGTCGCCGCCTGCGTGCCCGCGATGGTGCCAAAATCAACCGAGCTGGCAGTCATCAGGTTGCCGGTGGCAGTGGTGCTCTGCGGAATAAAATCGCTCGACAGGTAGCCGCCGGTATTGTTGTTTTGCAGGGCAAACAAGGTCAGGGCCGTGGCGCCGGTGAGGCCGGCGGCCGTGCGGTCCAGCTCTATTTCCAGGCCGAAGCTGCCCGCGCCACCGTAGTTGGGGTCGGTAGTAGTGGCCGTGAGGCCGGGATTGGCCGACAGCTTGCCGCCCGTTGCGGCCTTGTAAGCCACCCGCGCGCCCGCAAAGGCAGGCTGCGCGGTGTTAGCGGCCAGCGTTGATACCGTACCGTCGCCGGGGTTGGCGGTGCTGGTGAGCACGGCCGCCGCGCCGGCCGTGGCGCTGGTGTAGGTGGCTCCCTCCACCACGTAGCCAGTAGTAGAGCGAATGGCAATGGCCGCGTTTACTGCCATATCCATTTTGGCCGTCATGGCATCAAAGGAAGTGCCCGATGTGCCGGTGCCGGGCAACGCCGTGCCGCGGGGCACGCCCGTCGAAGCCGGCGTTTTCATGTAAATCTGCAAGGAGTTGCCGTTGGCTTCGACCGTGCCGCCCAGAAACAGGTACACTTTCGTAGCCGTGCTGGCCGCGTATAAGCTCAGCAAGCCGGCATCGCCAAAGCCCCGCGTTTGGGTGAATTTGCCTACCAGCACGTAGTTGCCGGTCGTGAGTTCGGCCGTGTTCAGCACGCCGTCAACGGTAACCTGCGCCTGGGCGCTGAGCGATGCCGCTGCCAGTGCGCCAGCCGCGAATAGGGTAAATGCTTTTTTCATGAAAATGGGTGGGTAAAAGTGAAGATTAGTAAGCCAGTAAGGCCAGCTGCGCCTTGTAGCAAATATAGTAGCGCGGCAGTATACCGCGCTACTATAGCGCCTTAGCTAACACATTATTTTTTGGTGGTCGGGCTAGCCTGCGAAGGCAAAAGAGTGCGCTGCCAAGCTTCCGTGGTTTTCTAGCAGTATACTTTTGGCAGGCGCAGTTGCCAGCTAGTCGACTAGCAGGCGGGCGGTTTGGATGAGTTCGCCGGCTTGCAGGCGCACCAGGTACACGCCGGGGGCCAGGCCCGCCAGGCTCACGTTTTGGGTTTGCGCGCCGGCCGCCTGGCGGGCGGGCGCCAGCTGGCGGATGGTTTGGCCGAGCAGGTTTTGCACCGCCACGGTGGCCGTGGTGCCGGTGGGCAGCTCGTAGGCCACGGTGGTAGCCCCGCTGGCGGGGTTGGGCACCAACGCCATTTTGAGCACGGCGGCGGCCTGGGCGGCCGTGGTGGCGAGCGGCGAATTCACTTTCTGGCTGGTATACACGGCATACTGGCCGGGCTGCAAGGTCATGGGCATGGCCGCGCTGGTCACGTTCATCGCCGTACCGGTGAGGTAGTTATACCAGGTGCCGGTGTTAGGGAAGGTGATGGTGGCCGTTTGGGGCACCACGTCGAAGTTGCCCACCGTCACGGCGCTGAAGGTAGCCGAGGTCACGACGCTGCTTTTCACGGCCACGCTGCCGCCCACGTTTTGGGTAAACGTGGTGGGCGCGGCAAAGGCGGGCTGCTTTTTGAGGGCGATGAGGGCGCGGTAGGTGTCGTAGAGGCGGCGGCGCTCGGTGGTGAGGGCGGCCGGGTGCGCGATGGCGCCCGTGGCCGTGTAGGGCGCCGGGGCGGGCACGCTGCTGCTATAGTAGTCCCAGCGAATGGGCTTGGGCGAGGTGCGGCAGTTGTTGTCCACGGTGCCGTTGCCGCAGGCGTTGATGCTGTAGTCGTAGCCCACTTCGCCAAACTGCCAAATCAGGCGCGCCCCCGGCTGGGTGAAGAAGAAGGCCGCCGCCATCTCGTTGCGCAGCAGGCCAGTAGCCGGGTTTTTGGTGCTGTAGCTGCCGCTGGCGTTGCCGTACTGCACGTTTTTGAACTGGAGACGCTCCTCGTCGTGGCTCTCCATGTAGGTTATCAGGTTGGGCGCGTTCCAGCCGCGGCCGCCCTGGGCGGTGGGTCCGTAGTAGCCGTAGTTGAAGTCCGAGCCAGGGAGGTAGCCCATCGTGGCCTCGTTGTAGTTGTGGGTCTGGTTGCCCCACAGCATCATGCCGTAGTCGGCCAGCACCTTACCCTCCGAGTTGTCGGGGAAGTGCTCCAGGATGGGGTACGAGCCCGCGTCCACGCTCATCTGGTAGTTGTAGTAGTCCTTCCAGATGTCGATGCGCGACTGGTCGTAGTTGCCGTAAGTGGCCGTGGTAGTGGGCGTTTGGGTAAAGCCGCCCGCCAAATCGAAGCGGTAGCCGTCGATGTGATATTCCTGGAGCCAGAACTTAATCACCTGCTTGGTGAAGTACTTGGTGTACAGGCTCTGGTGGTTGAAGTCGTTGTACACGCTGTAGGGGTGCGGGGCCGTCACGTTAAACCACGGGTTGTCGGCCGTCGGGCCGGTCGTGATGTTGCCGTACAGCTGCACCTGCGGGCTTTGGCCACTCGCGTGGTTCAGCACCATGTCCAGCACCACCGCGATGCCCCGGCGGTGGCACTCGTCGATGAGGGCTTTCAGGTTGTTTTTGGTGCCGTAGTACTTGTCGGGGGCGAAGAAAAAGCACGGGTTGTAGCCCCAGCTATCGTTGCCGTCAAACTCATTTATCGGCATCAGCTCAATCGTATTCACGCCCAGGCGCTGAATGTAGTTGAGCGTGTCCTTGAGGGTCTGGTAGTCGTGGCGGGCCACAAAGTCGCGCAGCAGCAGCTCATACACCACCATGTTGGTGCGGGCTGGGCGCTGGAAGTTGGTCGTGGTCCAGGTGTAGGCCGGCGCGCCCGGCGACAGCACCGACACCAAACCCGTGGTGCTGCCCGTGGGGTAGGCTTTCAGGCCTGGGTACGTCACGGCCGGGATATACTGGTCGTTGCTGGGGTCCAGCACCTTCTCGCAGAAGGGGTCGGCCACGCGCAGCTGCCCATCTACCAAAAACTGGTAGGCATACTCCTGGCCGGGCGTCAGGTTATCGACCTGCACCCACCAGCGGCCAGTGGCCGGGTCGGCGTTCACGGTCGAGGTTTTTTTCATTAAGCCCGCCGCGTTGGTCTGCCAGTTATTAAACTCGCCCAGCACGTAGATAAAGCTCTTGTTGGGCGCGGTCAGGGTCAGAATGGCCGACGTGCCGCCGTTGATATAGGTGATGCCATCGGCGTTGGCCCCGGTGGGCAGCGCGGCCGTGGTCACGGTGGGCGGCACCAGCACAGTGGTAGTAGCAGTCGAGGTCGTAGTGCCGTCGTTGGCGGTGAGCACCAGCGTGTTTACGCCGGTTTGGCTGAAGGTAACCGGGGCCGAAATAGTCGTGGCGTTGGTTTGCTGGGCCACCTGGGTGCCGTTCAGCGTTAAGGTCAAGGTCGAGGCTACCGTGGCCGTGCCCGTCACGGTGAGCGAGCTGCCGGCCGCCACCGTGGTGCCCGGCGTGGCGGGGTTGGTAAAGGCCGCCGTCACGCCCAGGTTCACGAAAATATCGGTATTGCCGACGCCCTTGCCTTCGGGCGTGCCGCCCGCGCCGCGAAACACCATGGCCAGCTGCCGCACTGTTTCACTGGATGCCGAAAGGCCCGGATAAAACGAGCGCGGCGTGAAGCTGATGGTATACTTTTTATTGCCAATCGGCGTCATTTTTTCGGCCGCCGTCGGCGTACTGAAACCCGTAGAATTCAGCACGTAGCGCCAGTTGCTGGGCGAGGTGCTCAGGTTGGTAATCACCCCGGTGTAGATGTACACGTCGCCGTTGTAGTTGGCCATTCCCGCGTTGCCGAGCGTGGCATCGAAGGTGAGCGTAATGGGCGTGGTATCAGTAAAATATGCCGGGCTCACCGTCACCGGCGACTGGGCCCGCGCCGCCGCGCCGACCAGCAGTAAAATGGCCAGCAGCCAATGGCCCCAGAGTTGAGGTTTTTTCATAAAATGGGTGGGGAAAGAAACAAGCCACTCGCCAGCAGGACCGTCCCGCCCGGCTAAAGGCAGGCTAAGGTACGAATTATCCACCCGATTTCCGAAATCGATTTCGAAGACAAGTTTGCGAAGCTGGGTCTTCGGGCCGCCTCCCCGCCCCTGCCGCTACCTTTACCGCCCGGCTGCGTAAGCCCCTGAAATTTGCCGTTTGAGATTATGAATGTTGGAGACCGCGTCCGCCTGCTCACGGGTACCGAAGAAGGTATCATCACCCGCCTGCTCGACAGCGAGCTGGTCGAAGTAGCTATTGATAATGATTTTACCATCCCGGTGCTGCTGCGCGAGCTCGTGCCCGTAGCCGCCGAGGAAGGCCAGGCCTTCCGCCGCCCCGCGCCCGAGCCCGCCCGCCCCGCCACCGGCAGCAAGAAAAACAAGCCCCTGGGCGGCCAGCCCAAAGCCCTGCGCCCCGGCACCCCTACCCCTACCCCTACCCCGCCCCCCGGCCGGGCGCAGCCCGCCGGCCCCAGCGCTGCCATGCCGCCCAAGCCGGCCGCCGCCACCCCGCCGCCCCCGGCCGCCAAAGGCCTCTTTTTGGCCCTGGTGCACCAGGCGCCCGAGCTGCTGGCCCTGCACCTGCTCAACAACACGGAGGCCGAGGTCGTCTTCACCTACGGCGAGGAGCGCCAGGGCAAGT